>JAIBAJ010000006.1 GCA_019695265.1 Bacteroidia bacterium
AACTACGCGGAAAGAAACAAACCGCGCAATCTGCGGAAAGAAACAAACCGCGAAATCCGAGGAATGAAATAAACCGCGAACTCCGCGGAATGAGATTAACCGCGAACTCCGCGGAATGAGATTAACCGCGAACTCCGCGGAAAGAAACAAACCGCGAACTCCGCGGAAAGAAACAAACCGCGAACTCCGCGGAAAGAAACAAACCGCGAACTCCGCGGAAAGAAACAAACCGCGAACTCCGCGGAAAGAAACAAACCGCGCAATCTGCGGAAAGAAACAAACCGCGAAATCCGCGGAATGAAATAAACCACGAACTCCGCGGAAGGAAACTAACCGCGAACTCCGCGGAATGGGATTAACAGCGAAATCCGCGGAAAGAAACTAACCGCGAAATCCGCGGAAAGAAACTAACCGCGAACTCCGCGGAATGATATTAGCCGCGAACTCCGCGGAATGAAACTAACCGCGAACTCCGCGGAATATTAAAGGTCATCAAATCGAAAGAATATTGTAAGATGTGAAAATTTTACATCCCTAATTGCCAGAAAATCTGCGGTTGGGATGTGTTTTATTAGGTAGTTATCTAATAATAATGGTTTCACCATAATTCTTAGTCAAAACCACCCTTTTAATTTTTATAGGGTTTTCTCCAAAATTTACAATTAGTGCAAGTTGATTTCCTGAAACTTTTAAATAATTAATTCCTTGAGCTAATAATTGATCATTGATAGCCGACACAGTTTTTAATTCAAGAATTATTTTATCCCAAACTACAAAATCTGCATAGTAGTAATGTCTTAGCAACTGGTTTTTATATTTTACGATAAATTGCTTTTCCCTTTCAAACGGAATTTTCCTGATCTTGAATTCTTCCATCAAGGCGTCTTTATATAAAGATTCAAGGAAACCTGGACCTAGGTGGTTAAAAACTTCGTAGCAGCAATTGATAATTTCAGAGGATTCTGTCTTATACAAAATGGATTCCATAAAAATAATGTATATATTAGGCTAAATTAGTCGATTTTAATCTAAGTTCCTATTAATTTTGGAAAATAAAATTAGATATTAGAATGTTAAAGGATATTCCAAATTTGCTTGTTGAAGATGTAGCTTTGGCAGTAGTAAAAGAGCAAAATATGGAGGGTGAGGAGGTTTATAACGTTTATGTAATTAACCTCAAGAACCGTGATTTGGAAGCTGTTTTAGTTTCGTCATCAGGATATGGTATTATTCAAGAAAAGGAAGTTAAAACGTCTGAATTAAGGCATTTTTTAGAAACTGTGCCTGCTCGTTCAGCTTCAAAGGTTGAAGCTATTGTTGAAGATGTTTTTGGAATCACGAACCAATATTGGTTAAGTTTTTACCTTGACAAGCAGATTTATGATAAAAAGTACATCTTTCTCCCCGAGTCCATTCGGGAAGAGAATTTTATTGTACTTCCAATACTTCAAAAGAAAGGAGTGATGATTTTATAGGTAAAAGCCTATGTCGATTATCTTTAGTATTAGTGGTGGTGAATGGTTTCCCTTATTTTTGCTTTTAGCCCTTCGCTAGCATGCACTAAAGGAAGTCTAACATGAGAGCCACAAACTCCAAGTTCGTGCAAAATTGCTTTTACTCCCACCGGATTTCCTTCTGCAAAATGCAAGCCCATGAGGTCAAGCAAGGCGTAATGCAATTTACGAGCTGAGGCAAAGTCGCCTTTTAAGGAAAAACGAACCATTTCAGAAAATTTGGCAGGGAAACTATTGGCTACTACCGAAATTACACCTGAACCTCCTGCAGCAATTATAGGTAGAGTTAGATTATCATCTCCGGAAATCACCCGAAAGCCTTCCGGTTTATGGTTGATGATTTGCATAATTTGTTCCAGGCTTCCGGATGCTTCTTTGGTTGCCACTACATTAGGTAATTCGCGAGCGATTCTTAAGGTTGTTTCTGCGCTAATATTGCTAGCAGTTCTACCTGGAACATTGTAAATAATTACAGGTTTTGGTGAAGCCTGGGATATCGCTTTGTAATGCTGAAAAATTCCTTCCTGGCTGGGTTTGTTATAGTAAGGAGAAACCGAGAGAATGGCCGAAATTTCGTTGAGGTTATATTCTTCCAATTGATTTAATACCTCGGCAGTATTGTTTCCGCCTATTCCTAGAACTACCGGCACCCTAGAGTTATTTACTTCAATTACTTTCGATACCACTACTTCCTTTTCGGCTGCAGTGAGAGTAGCTGTTTCTCCGGTTGTTCCTAAAACTACTAAGTATTCAACTCCTCCTCCAATAACGTGTTCTACCAAATTGGCTAATCCGTTTAAGTCAACCTGACCACTTTGTGTAAAGGGAGTAACAAGGGCTACGCCTGTTCCATTTAAAAATTTAAGCATTGCGAGGGTTGTTGATAATGGTTAAATAATGTTTTACTTGTTGGATAAGGAACTTGAGGTCGGGTTTCTTTTCCACATTGATCATGATATCGTATAACTTTTCAAAGTTGGCATCTTGTCGTCCAACTTTGCATTTGGCTTTAGACCAGGTTAGCACATACAATTGAGGTAGAACCGGTTCCAGGGTAAGGTCAATTAAGAGGTCGTAAGATTCGTTGCAGAAATTATCCACCACGTGGTGACCTGGCATGTAATACCAATTTAAATCAGTTTTCAAGAAGAAATCGAATTCCAGCTTAGCTACCTGGAAATCTCGTGCCTCTTTGGTATCGACAAATCCCAAGGCTTTTACTGTTTTTTTTTCTTCTCGAAGTTGGCGCACAAATTCCCTAACAACGTTATGGGTTTCCATTTGAGTTGCATCGTAAAGGATGCCAATGTTTTTGGCATCCGCCAAGTTGGAAACTTTAATTGGCCGGGTTGGGACTTGTTCCTGCCTTAGCAGGTAAAACCCGATTTTTCTTTTTATGTTTTCGATAAATTCCAAAGGCAGAGGGTAGGGTAGTGGACTTAAGCAAATTTGCGACCGAATTCGCGCATAACATCAACCAAAACTTGAACACTTTCGAGTGGCAAGGCATTGTACATAGAAGCTCTGTACCCTCCTACACTGCGGTGACCTTTTAATCCACTGATATTGGCTTCTTTCAAAAGTTTTGAAAATTCTGCATCCAGTGATTCATTCTTAAGCAAAAAGGTTGCATTCATCCAGGAGCGGTCTTCTTTAGCAGCCGTGCCAATGAAGGCCGGGTTAGCATCCAATTCCTGGTAAAACAACGATTGCTTTTTATTGTTTATTTCTTCAATCCAGGCCACACCACCATTGTCTTTTAGCCATTGCAGAGTAAGCATGGAAACATATACTGCATAAACAGATGGAGTATTGTACATGCTTTCGCCGTCGATGTGTACCTTGTAATCGAGCATAGATGGGATAGTTCTTCCTGTTTTACCAAGTAATTCATCTTTAACTATGACCATGGTTGTTCCTGCTGGACCCATGTTTTTTTGGGCTCCGGCGTAAATCAGGTCAAATTTCGAAGCATCGAATTGGCGGGAAAAAATGTCGGAAGACATATCGCATACCAAAGGAACTTTTGTTTCGGGAAATTGACGGAATTGAGTTCCGTAAATAGTATTATTGCTCGTGAAATGGAAATAGTCTACATCGGTTGGAATGGTAAAGCCTTTGGGGATGTAGGAGAAGTTCTTGTCTTTTGAAGAGGCAACTTCCACTACTTCACCAAGAAGTTTAGCTTCTTTTATGGCCTTGGAAGCCCAAACTCCGGTATTGGCATAAGCTGCTTTTCCGCCAAGTTTCATCAGATTGTAAGGAACCATTAGGAATTGAAGGCTTGCACCACCTTGAAGGTATAATACTGAATAACCGCTAGGTAAGTTGAGCAGGTCTTTTACCAATTGTTGAGCCTTTTCCATATCGGCAACGAAGTCTTTACCGCGGTGCGATACTTCTAAAATGGAAAGTCCGCTTTGGTGGTAATTTAAAATGGCAGATGCGGCTTGTTCTAGTACAACTTGAGGAAGAATTCCCGGACCGGCAGAAAAGTTATGTGGTTTGCTCATTGGCTGGAGGTATTGATAGCGGAAAAGAATAAAAACGATTCAATTCCGGTGCAAAAATAAAAAAGCCCCTCGGTTTTCCGAAGGGCTTTTGAAAATAGATGTTAACGATTATTCTTGGATTTCAATCATTTTGAATGGAACTCCGATAATACTTTGGTAATCTTCACCGGCTTCCAGCATATCTTCATCGTCTTCTTCATAGTACCAATTAACTACCACTTCATTTCCTTTTTTAGAAAGATGCTCAAGTTTTTTAAACAAATCCAAAAGGCATTTGCTGCTGCTGGTGTTAAAATATTCCAATTGGATATTAACCATGGTTTTGCTTTGGGGCTTGTTCACATAATCATCAAGCCATTCAATTAATGGTTTATAAAACTCAATGGAATTTTCAGGAATCGAACGCCCTTTCAAACGCAATTCGCCTTTGTCTCCATCAAATTCTACCCCTGGTGTTTTTGGTGTTCCGTCGTAATGAATTTTTTCCATTTTAATCAAATATTATGGTGTGATTCTACTTTAATATTAAGGCTAAAAAAGGAATAGCCGTCTTTAACTTCAAAAAAGTCGTAATTTAATTTTTGTCCTGTTTTTCTGGCAATGTCAATCATTCCGAGTCCGGCGCCGCCTTTCTCGCTTAATTGCTCATTGTTCAACATTTCTTTGTAGTAGGTTTTTAATTCTTCCGGACTTAAGGAATTAATCTTTTCCAACCTGGATTTAAAACCCGCTACTTTTTCAGTTTTAATGTAATTTCCTGTTAAAATGCTGTAGCTATTTTCACCCAAACCAATCATGAATATGGCTGAGCGTTCGCTTTTGCTACCCGTCAGTTCAACTTCATCTATGTGGTGATATAAATTTTGCAGACATTCAACCAAAACATTGTAAACCTTTTTCCTAAGCTTAGGTTCTTCGTTTTTATCGTTCATCCTCGATTCCATAATTTGGAGGATTGAACTCATCAGGTCGTCCGTAATATCACCTTTAAAGGACAACATGATATTGTTGGCCTCCATTCGATTATATAAATCAAAGATATCTATCATAAACTTCTTACGGGCTTGTAATAAGGACTGACCTAAAACGTGATGAACAAACTTTGGTTACAACAAATGAAAAAATATTTCGATAAATTACCCAAAGTTTTTTCGAGATGTTATGAACGTATTAATTAACAATGGAGGAAATTAGGAGTAAAGCCTTAGGTACAAACAAAATTAAACCTATGCAAGCAGCTATGATACTTGCAACAAGAACTGCGCCGGCTGCCAGGTCTTTTGCCTTTCCGGCAAGTTCTTTTTTTTCGGGTGAAACCAAATCCACTACATTTTCGATGGCCGAGTTGATCATTTCGGCCATCATAACTATACCAATGCAAAGCAGTACTATAAGCCATTCCAAGCGATTAAGTTTAAAAATGAAGCCTGAAATTAGAACTAGAACAGCCAATATCAGGTGGATTTGGGCATGAGCCTCTTCCTTGAAAAATCGCCCAATGCCTTGTCCTGCATAGGTAAAAGCCTTTTTTCTTTTTTCCCAATAGTTCATTTTCCAAAAGTATATTTTTAAAATACATCCTTTTCAATCGAATAAATAAATCAAATGGAGCGTTAATTCCACCGAAGATTGTTTGCGCCGAAGGAAATGCTCAACTGCTTTTATAATGGTAGGTTGAAGATGTTAATTTGCAGGAAAGGACTCCTTTTTTAATTCTTTTTATGCGGGCCCCCTCCGCCCAATTAGCTTTTTATTATATCCAAAACAACCTGCACGGGCGTTCGGGTCACGCTTTCGGCTGTAGTCCTCGTCCCCCTAGGCTAAAGCCGTAGTGGTCCTGTGGGCTACTTGCCTCTATCGTTGCCCGAGGGTGCAAGTCCCAAATGATAGCAAATTGTACTAGCATGTGCATTGCCATTATACCCATGTTTTTTGAGAAATAGCCCGAATCGACTTAGAAAATACAATGGCAAATGCCTAGGATGCAATAGGTTAGGCCAATTTTTCAAGAAAATTTGAATATAAACCCAAATTCCAAAAGAAGTGAAACTTCTAGAATAAAACAGCTAACTAATGGCTGACCTTCCTTTGACCAAAGATATTTTTGATAGGAATAAGCTCTATAAAACGTAGAAATTCTGGTCAGGGAAATGACGTTTAGTTAAAGGTTTAGCTTTTTGAAATTCAAAGGAATTTAATTTATGTCACTTTTTTTGGATGGATTGTTTGTTTTTAAAGGTATCCAAGAGGTCACTTCGTGAGTAGGCATTGCCCCAAAAAGTAACCAAAAAGGTCTAGGCTCAGCAAACGTCCACCCGCTCTTGCTGTTCCCTGAAAAACTAAGCAATGGGTCAAAGATGGACGCTGACCCACTTATCCATTCGCACATGTCCATCTTTTAAATCGGTCCTTCCGGAAAATCTGAATCGCAATGTTCAATCTTTTGTACTCGGAAGGCCTACGACATTGCAAGTTTTTCAAGGGAACATCAATTCACAGCCGCGGCGCGCCCCGTGCTGAGCCAGGCCAACGCACGGCGTTCTAACAGGCTTTTGTGCAAGGGCTTATACGGTTATAAAAATCATTATTCCATTATTTAATCTTTCTTCAAAAAGAAAATTCAATTTTTTTTTCAAATTCCTGAAATACAATGACTTAAATTCTAGTTAGATGGAAATTGTCATAAGAAATTTTAAACTTCGTTTTGAGACAAGTGTTAGGATGGTTTTCAAGTAATTTTTACCGAGAAAACATTATGCAAGACCTATTTAAGAATTAGCCTTATTGGTAAAATTAGGTCTAACATAATGTAACCTCGGCACTAACTAACACTAGCTCGGGGTTAACCCGAATCTTCCCACATCCCACCGAAATTGCCATTTGTTCACTTCGTTTCAAATGACAATTTCGGGATAAAATGGGCCAATACTTATTATCCATTCGGTATTATAAATGTGCAACCAACCAGGGGGGATAAGTTGTTAAACAATTGAAAATAAATGGCTTGGATATTTTTTTTCAGCAGCCCATGTTCGTGCCAATAGTAAATCTAAAATAGTCCAACTATAATTGTATTAAATTGCGTTTACTTCGTTACTTGCCACCGTAATTTGAAACATGGTTTTGGACTTTTCTTCAAGAAGCCGTGGGAATAGTAAATACGAATAATTCCATAATGGAACCAAAATGGAGAATTGGGTTGTAAGTAATTTGTTTTCGATGGAAGTTATGAAAATGAATTCAATAAAGGATGGCAGTAGTAAGGAAGGATGGGCTTGCACCCCGGGCAACGATTGAGGCAGTGTAGCCCACAAGGATGCGCAGTGTTAACGAAGCAGACTGAGGACTACCGCCGAAAGCGTGACCCGAACGCCGTGTTTGATACCTTAAGATTTGCACCAACATTGAAGGCGGAAGGGGGCCCGCCAAAACAAAATTTAAATAGGAAGCAAATTACAATAAACCTTCGAGAGCAGAGCTATTACAAAATGATATTAATCAGTTACCTAAAACTACCCCGAAATAGCTACACAAGCAATGACACTATTCCTTAAATTTGCACACCAATAATTACTTCAATGTTAGCAACCGAATTATCTCCACTTGAAAAGCTACACGCCAATGCAGGCGAAGATTTCCTTCCGATTAACGGAACAGATTATGTAGAATTTTATGTTGGAAATGCCAAGCAATCCGCTTATTTTTATCAAGCCGGATTTGGTTTTGAACTAGTGGCATATGCCGGCCCTGAAACCGGTGTTAAAGACCGCGCCAGTTATGTACTTCAACAAGGAAAAGTTAGGCTGGTACTAACAACTTCTTTTGATCCTGAAAGTGAGATTTCGCACCATGTACGTAGGCATGGGGATGGTGTTAAAGTTTTGGCGCTTTGGGTAGATGATGCTTCCAAGTCGTTTTATGAAACTACCAAACGCGGTGCGGAAGCGGCTTCGGGTGTACAAACTATTTCAGATGAGTGGGGAGAGGTGAAAATGGCCAGTATAAAAACGTATGGAGATACCTGGCATACCTTTGTGGAGCGGAAAAATTATACCGGTGTGTTTTTGCCTGGTTACAAACCTTGGAAAAGCAGTTTGAAAACAACTCCAATTGGATTAGAGTATATCGACCATTGTGTTGGTAATGTTGGATGGGGAGAAATGAATAAATGGGTGAAATTTTATGAAGATGTAATGGGTTTCAAAGTGCTGTTAACCTTTGATGATAAAGATATCAGTACGGAATATACTGCATTGATGAGTAAAGTAGTTACCAATGGAAACGGTTACATTAAATTTCCAATCAATGAACCTGCAGAAGGTAAGAAGAAAAGTCAAATAGAGGAATATTATGATTTTTATAAGGGAGCAGGATGTCAGCATTTGGCGCTTGCAACAAATGATATCATTCACACTATCACGGAATTGCGTAATCGTGGAATTGAATTTTTGGAAGTTCCTGCCAGTTATTATGATGATTTAGTGGAAAGAGTAGGTTTAATCGATGAGGATGTTGAAACCTTAAAACGTTTGAATATTTTGGTAGACAGAGATGAGGAAGGATATTTGCTTCAGTTGTTTTCGAAGCCTGTAGAAGATCGTCCGACGGTGTTTTATGAAATTATACAACGTAAAGGAGCAAAATCTTTTGGTAAAGGGAATTTTAAGGCTTTGTTTGAATCGATTGAAAGAGAACAAGCCCGTAGAGGAACCTTGTAATGTTTTACCTGAAGGGTATTTGTTTCAAAACGCAGAAGTAATATTTACTGTGAAAGTGGTTGAAGGTTAAATCTTCAACCACTTTTTTGTTTTGGTCCAATTCAGTTTGAACTTTTTTTATCCCTACTTAATCAAAAGGAGGATTCCTTATCCGAACTACTTGATTTAGTTGGGTTTACCCCTCCCGAAGCATTTCGGGAAGAAGTTGTTATCAATTTGAACAAACAAATTGATTTGCAAATTCTTAACTCGTTTATGCATTTCTAATGCCTAACCTGGGTCTATTCTACTTTGGAACTCATTGGGTTTCTGAGTCCGCTCCAGTTTTTTATGCGACCTTTTACTTTTCCTACTACTACCGGCGATTCAACTAGCATTGGAACTTTGTTTGCATCATCGGTCATCCAAACCTTCATCCGTTGCCCTTCGGAGAAAATGGTACCTGCTACTAGTCTTGGACTGAATAGAATGCAGCGGAATTTGCCATGTTCAGTTTTTAAGATTGTTTTGCCCAGGTATTTTACCGAAAGGTTATAGGCTTTGTCATCCAGGAACAAAGAAATAGGAATGGAGTCATTTACTTTCATGGAAGCGAAGTCAACGTTTCTGGAGGCATAAATCATACTTAGTACATCGAAGGTGCAATCCAGGATGGAAGAGCTATCTTTTTTAGAAGGATCGTTGTTTAGTTTTCGGTAGGTTTTCACCCAGCCGGTTTTATAATTGAAGTAGTTATCGTTGTAGTTTTTAAATCCCCCGTCGTCGGTATCGCGGACGTAGCGGAAAGGTTTTAAGGTGGCGGTATCTACCCAAGCTTCGAAGCGATCTCTTACTTTAAAGAAATTATCGTAACTAGGGAAGGTTTTACCAGTTCCTTTGAAGTGGTAGCAAGGTTTATTGCCAAATTTTTCCAGGGTTGTTTCGAATTCTACTTCGCCGGCATCTACCCAAACCGGTCCAAGCTGATAGTAGGCTACATAGGTTGCTTTTTCGCCGGGTTTGAAGGCAGAATTGCTAACCTTACAACCGGAAATGCCGGGTCCAAAGGATTGCAGGCAAAGGGTTGTGCCAACCAGGAAGGTAATAAGAATGGCTTTGTTCATAAAACCGGCAAGGCTAAAATCATGCCGAAGGTAAAAAAGAAAGAAAAATGGAGGGTAGGTAATTGTATAGATTGAGGACATTTACCTTTGGTAGAAGGTGAAATGAACGGAATTGGAAGGAGCTTACAAATCGACTAACCCGGGTGGGATTTGGGTTGATATTTGTTTCTTTTTTGGGTCGATTTGAAGTATGAAAGCTTCTACGGCCGGAATTAGAATTTCTTCTTGATTGGGCGTTTCAACCACCAATAAATCTTGCACACCTTCTTCAACTGAGATAACCTTACCCAATATACCCAATTTTAAATCAATAACTTGGAATCCTACAAGTAAATCGTCTAAGGTTTCTTCTTGTTTAACTTCCTTGACCAGGTTTTGGGGAAGAAGAAATGTTTTACCTACCAATTCTTTGGCTTGTTCCGGGTTGGAAAAGTTTTTGAAGAGGACGGTAAATTGGGAGTTTGAATTTTGGGTGTATTTAGCAATAAAAAATGGAACCGGAGCAGGTGGAAAATCCACAAACAACAGTTCCATTTTTTTTGATTTAGGGAGGAAATTCCCTAAGAATTCAATTTTTACCTCACCTTTATAGCCGTGGGTAGAAATAATTTTACCGAGACTAATAAATGGTTTGGTATAGGCTAGCATTATTCAGCAGCAGGAGCATCTCCTTCGGCTTCAACGGCCGGAGCTTCTGTAGCTTCTACTTCTTCTGCCGGAGCTTCTTCAACCGGAGGAGCAAGTTTAGCGGCTATAGCAGCGGCTTTTTTGTCTTTAACTTCAGATTCTTTAGCCAAGCGAGCTGACAAAGATTTAGCTTTTTCACCGGCTAAGCGATCAACTTTTCCGGAGATTTTACCTTCTTTTTGAGCCAACCAAGCTTCAAATTTAGCTTCAGCCTGTTCAATAGTCATAGCTCCTTTTCTAACACCTACATTAAGGTGACGTTTGTAAAGAATACCACGATAGGAAAGGATAGCGCGAGCTGTATCCGTAGGTTGAGCACCATTTTCTAACCAGGTTACGGCTTTATCGAAGTTGATATCGATAGTGGCCGGATTGGTGTTTGGGTTGTAAGTTCCAAGTTTCTCAATGAACCTTCCATCACGCGGTGCACGACCGTCCGCTACAACGATATGAAAGAACGCTGCGTCTTTCTTACCTTGTCTTTGCAATCTAATTTTAACTGCCATTGTAATTAATTTTTAAGGGGTGCAAAGGTAATTATTTTTGTATACCTTACAACAGCTTTTTGAAATTCCTGTACAAAAAATCAGTTTCCGATAAAATCGCTGAGTTTGCCTGCTTCTTTCAGACGTATACCTTTTTCAGTTTTTTCTACGGTACAAGCTTCATAAAGGGGGTCATGTTCCAAGAATAAAATGTAATTACCTTCTGCGGCCTCGATAAGGAATTTTTCTTTTTCTTCCAGGGTGATAAGCGGTCTGGTATCATAACCCATCACATAAGGCAATGGAATATGCCCAACCGAAGGCAAGAGATCAGATACAAAACAAACCACTTTCCGATTAATTTTTATCATAGGAACCATGAGTGCATCGGTATGACCTCTCATGTATTTAATCAGAATTTTATTGGTAAATCGACCTTCTCCTTTTACAAATTTGAGTTGTCCGCTGGTGGATATAGGTAATATGTTTTCTGAAAGGAAGGATGCTTTTTCTCTTTTATTGGGTTGAGTTGCCCAACGCCAATGTTCTTTGTTAGTCCAATAACTAGCGTTAGGGAAAACGGTTTCGAATCCGGTTTTGTCTTTGTTGTATTTAATGCTGCCTCCACAATGGTCGAAATGCAAATGAGACAAGAACATATCTGTAATGTCCGGAAAATCTATGCCTAATTTATGCAATGACTTTTGTAAGGAATCATCGCCATTTAAATAATAATGAGAAAAGAATTTGGCGTCTTGTTTATCCCCAATTCCGTTGTCGATAAGCATTAAACGGTTATCGAATTCCAGCAATAAACAGCGCATAGCCCAATTACACATGTTGTTGGAATCGGCCGGATTTGTTTTTTGCCAAATGGATTTGGGAACTACTCCAAACATTGCACCTCCGTCTAATTTGAAAAACCCTGTGTCAATTACATGCAGTTTCATCGATCGTATTTTTATAAAAGTCTAAAATCCAAAAAGCGGTGGCAAAAATAGGGTAAAGGCTTTGAACCTTATGTTAAAACTTAGTCGCAAAAATGGATATAATGATTAAAAGTCAGAAACATGTTTTACAGGTAAAAATTGTATACAGGGCTAATTTTTTCAATTAAGATAGCATCTAAATTTGCCGAATGCCTCGACTCCTTCTTTGGTTGCTTTGTTTCTTATTCTTTTCCTTAAGAGCCGATGCTCAATTGAATCAGATCGATACCTTGAAAATTCGGTTGGTTTCCAGTTTTGCTGATAATTCCGAAGCAGTATTAAATTTTCCGAAATTTATTTTAAAAAAGAAGTCCATGGAGAACAAGGTAAATATGGAATTGAAAGAACAAATTACAGGAAGGGAGTTTGAAGGAAAGGCAATTGACCAAAGCTACAGAGATTGGGCACAATATTTCTCTTCCATAGGATTTGAAGTATTCCTTAATCAAAATCAATGGGTATCGCTAGAGGTTTATGGGGAATTTTGTGGAGCTTATTGCAGTAGTTTTAATCAATATCACACAGTTAATTTAGCCAACGGAAAGTTTTATACCATTGAGGAACTGGTTGATACCACCGGGTTTCTTCGGGAACTTATATACTCCAGGTTAGATTCAACCTACCAAGCCAGTGTGGCAGAAGTAAGAAGCAGATACAAATTGGATACCCTTCAAACCGACAGTTCTTACCTACCAATTATAATGGAAGAATTAGAAAATTGTAGGAATGATTTCAAGATTCAGGCCTATTCCTTAACCCCCACTCATTTTATTATCCGAAAAAACTGCGAGTTCCCACATTTTATGCACAATGAAGGTCCCTTTTGGGAACTTAGATTTTCATGGCAAGAGATAAAAAGTTACCTTAAACCCCAATTAACTTTATGGAATCCCTGACCGAATTAAGGTTGTAATTTAATTTTATAGTCTTCATTAAAAAC
The DNA here is from genome assembly GCA_019695265.1 of Bacteroidia bacterium. Lineage (NCBI taxonomy): Bacteria > Pseudomonadati > Bacteroidota > Bacteroidia > Bacteroidia bacterium. The sequence goes on from JAIBAJ010000006.1 coordinate 12,950, forward strand.
AAATCCTTTTTCGGTTTAATTAAGGCTCAATCTGGCTGCAGGGATTTGCAATCTCACCATGTATTAATTTGGGTAAAAGTTCTGTTGATCTAGGAAAATCCCTAAACTTGTGCCCCTGCATGCCAAAAATATCTGCTGTAATTATTACTTTTAATGAGGAACGCAATATTGCACGTTGTTTAGATTCCTTGCAAGGCGTTGCTGACGAAGTTCTGGTGGTTGATTCCTATTCTACAGACAATACCAAACAAATAGCCTTGCAGAAAGGTGCAAGATTTATAGAACATGGTTTTGATGGACATATTGAACAGAAGAATTGGGCACTTTCCCAAGCAAAATTTCCACATGTTTTATCTTTAGATGCAGATGAAGCGCTTTCTCCGAAACTAAAGGAATCTATTTTGGAAGTAAAGTCCAATTGGCAGTTTGATGCTTATTCCATGAATCGACTTACCAATTACTGTGGTCACTGGATTAGGCACAGTGGATGGTATCCGGATACCAAAGCAAGATTATGGGATAGTCGAAAAGGAAAATGGGGTGGAGATAATCCGCATGATAAGTTTGAATTGTTTGAAACAAATAAACCAATCGGTTTTCTTCAAGGTGATTTGTTGCACTATAGTTACTATTCTCGTTCCGAACACATTAATCGAACCATACACTATGGTAAAATTGGTGCTGAGGCCTTGAAAAAAAGGAAGGCTAAAGGACTTCTTATTAAACAATTGATAAATCCCCCTTGGAAGTTTTTCAAAATTTTTGTCCTAAATTTAGGGTTTTTAGATGGTTCGGATGGTTTGTTTATAGCAAGGCAAGCCTTTCATGAAACCTGGTTAAAGTACCATTTAGCCTTGAAAAAATAAATTAAGTAAACATGCCACGCATACAGCCACTTCGATCAGAAGAATATTCACCCGATATTCAACTTGCTTTTCAAAAGCATGTACAGGAATACCAAGCCCGAATTACCAATATGAAGGCCAGTTTGGGCCATTCCTTATTGGCTTTTGAAGTGTATATGCAATGGTATCCCTTGTATCAGGAGGTGGAAAAAATTGTGGGGAAGCGTGGTGCCTATTTGTTTGCTTACGCCATTTCAACTGGTTCTGATTGTCCACTATGTTCAACCTTTTTTAGGAGGATTTTGATAGAAGCAGGAGAGCAGCCTGATTCACTTCACTTGCAAACTTCAGAACAGGAACTATTGGACTTTGGCTCAGCCATTGCTCAAAATAAGGGTATAGTATCGGATGAATTATTCGAAAGAACGGCAGGTAGGTATTCTACCAGGGAAATGGTAATTCTAATAGCTTTTGCCGGTCAGATGATTGCTACCAATGTGTTTAATAATGTAATTGAAACGGAGATCGATGAGTATTTGATTCCTTACTTAAAACCAATGCCATGACTAAAAAGGTTGCATTTATAACAGGTGCTGCGCACGGACAAGGACGAGCTACTGCCTTAGCCCTTGCGAAAGAAGGAGTTTCAATTGTTGCTTTTGATGTGGCAAAACAATTGGAGTATCCAAATTATAGTTTTGGAAATTCCAAGGAGTTGGAGTCCTTGGGTTTGGAATGCCAAGCCTTGGGAGTTGCCTGTTTAACTTGTTCAGGGGATGTTCGGGATGATGTAGCTATTCAATCTGCTGTAAATCAGGCTATGCAGGAATTTGGAAGAATTGATATCTTGTTTAATAATGCCGGGATTTGTGCATATGGTTTATCAGATGAATTAAGTGAAGAGGAATGGGATTCCATGTTGGATATCAATTTGAAAGGGGCATGGATGGTTGGAAGGCGAATAATACCCATAATGCGTGAACAAAAGCAAGGGATAATTTTAAATAATTCATCCATAGCCGGACTTCGGGGAATGAACCGATTGAGCCATTATGCTGCTTCCAAATGGGGATTAACCGGATTAAGTAAATCATGGGCAATTGAGCTGGCTCCATTTGGAATTCGTGTAATATCCATTCATCCTACAGGAGTCAATACTCCTATGAATGATGGGTTAGCTGCTATGGAAGGAACAACTGCCAAGGAAATTGCTGAACGTAGTGCCGGAAACCTTCTGCCAGTTCCCTGGATTGAACCTCAGGATGTTGCCAATGCCGTTGTATTCCTTTGTTCGGAGAAGGCAAGGTTTATTACCGGTTCGGAGTTCGTAATAGATGCCGGATTGCTAACTAGATAGCCCTTGTTTTGACTGGATTGGTGATTGGATCAAATTTTTGCCGGTTCATCTGGTAATTTGTACAACTCATACTTATTTCGAAGGTGGCAAAGAAAGCTAGTCCACACCTTTGCCTAAAATTCAAACGATGAAGAAAATTATTCTCTTTTTGCTGATAGGCTTTTCATTGCAAAATCAGGCACAGAATGTGCTTACCCAGACAATCAAAGGTACGGTGGTAGATAAACAATCCCAATCAACCCTTCCGGGAGTTGCTATTGTTTTGGTAGGAAGTAACCCATTGCTTGGTACTACTACCGATTTGGATGGAAATTTTAAGTTAGTTGGTGTTCCAATTGGTCGAAATGCGCTTCAAATTAGTTATATGGGTTATGAAACAGTTACGCTAGGTAACCTTTTGGTTAACTCGGCCAAAGAACTTGATCTGAAAATTGAACTTCAAGAAAGTATAAAAAAATTGGATGAAGTGGTGGTTCGGGCTCAGGACGACAAACGGAATGCCATAAATTCTATGGGTACTGTTAGTATTCGAACATTTTCAGTTGAAGAAGCTGCCAGGTATTCAGGTAGTTTGCAGGATCCTTCTAAAATGGCGCAAAATTTCGCCGGTGTTAGTGGAGCAAACGATAGTAGAAACGATATTATAATCCGGGGTAATTCCCCGATTGGCGTGCTTTGGAGAATGGATGGTATTGATATTCCAAGCCCTAATCATTTTGCTTCTTTGGGAAGTACTGGTGGTCCGGTTAGTATGTTGAACATCAACAACTTGAGTAATTCTGATTTTATGACAGGCGCATGGAGTCCAAACTACGGAAATGCCCTATCGGGAGTATTTGACTTAAATTTACGAAATGGTAATGCTGACAAAAGGGAATACCTTGGACAAATTGGGTTTAATGGCTTTGAATTAGGTGCCGAAGGGCCTTTCAAAAAAGGCAGTGGGGCCTCCTATCTGATAAATTATCGGTATTCTACTCTGGGGCTAATCTCTTTGATGGGAATTAGTTTGGGCACCGGGGCTGCTGTTCCTCAGTATCAGGATTTAACCTTCAAAATGAATATCCCAACAAAAAAGTTTGGACGTTTCACCCTGTGGGGCATTGGAGGAATTTCGCACATTGACTTTGATGCTGATCCAAACGATACCACCAATTTGTATTCCGGAGGAAATCAAAACTCGAAATTTGGAAGTACCACCGGTATTGTAGGAGCTTCTAATACCTTATTTTTCAACCCTAAAACCTATCAAAAACTAAGTATTGCAGCCAGCACTGCCATTAGTGATGGCTCCATTGATTCCATTTCTTCTGAAAACAATTCTATTTGGCATATTACTGCTTTTAACCGCCGCCAGAATAAATATTCTTTCAACTATAAACTCAATCATAAATTTAATGCCAAGCATAACTTAACTGCCGGGGTTTTCGGAGATATTTATCAGATTCATATTCTTGATTCAGTTCGTGCAGATTCATTGTCCTTCAGAACCATCAGTGATATGAATCAAACTGCTTTATTAATTCAATCCTTTGTTAATTGGCAATGGAGGCCAATGGACCAGCTTTCAGTGAATATAGGCGTTCATTCCCAACATTTTTTATTAAGCAAATCAAATGTGATAGAACCTCGTATTGGTATGAAATACATTATAACCTCCAATCATAGTTTAACGCTAGGGGCCGGTTTACATAGCCAAATACAACCGATTACGATATATTTTGTAGAAAAAGCAGATAGTCTGGGAAATAAATCGACACCCAATAAATCATTGGATTTTAGTAAAAGTTTACAAACAGTGTTAGGTTATGAATGGTTTGTTTCACAGCAATTGCGTTTAAAGGCTGAAGCTTATTATCAATACCTTTTTAGCATTCCGGTAGAGAATAGTTCATCATCCTTTTCCATGATTAATCAAGGTGCCGATTTTGCCTTTCCAACCAATACCAACCTGGTAAATGAAGGCACTGGATATAATTACGGATTGGAACTAACCATTGAAAAATTTTATAGCAGCGGTTATTACTTTCTTGTAACCAACAGCCTTTTTCAATCCAAGTATAAAGGTAGCGATGGTATTGAACGAAACACGGCATTCAATGGTAATTATGTGCTGAATGCACTGGGAGGAAAAGAGTTTAAACTTGGAAAGAAAACGGCCTTAAGCTTCGATACTAAAATTACCTATGCAGGAGGAAAGCGTTATACTCCAATTGATTTGTCTCTGTCGCAAACCTACCGCACGGAAATCAGAGATGAGAAACTGGCTTATTCCGAGCAATACAAGGACTATTTCAGATTTGATTTTAAAATTACTTTCCGATACAATGGAAAAAAGACCTCTCAAATGTTTGCAGTAGATTTACAAAACCTAACTGGTAGTAAAAATGTTTTTGCTCAAGGGTTTAATCCATCCACCGGACGAATTGGAACGGTTTATCAACGAGGTTTTTTTCCGGATGTTCAATACAAAATTTACTTTTAGACCTCGGTTTAAGTTAGTATGAAAGCATCTACAATCAATTATTTAGGAATTGACGATACCCGCATCCTTGGATTTGGAATTCCAATGGCGGGTTTCGTCATTACCTTAAGTTTGCATGAAGTTAATCCGTTTGAATTTCCGCTTGATTTTTTAGAGAATTACCTTTTTTCTTGTTTATATACCACTTTCTTTTGGCTTACCAATCGTCAGATTATCATTTTTTTTCGGCGAAAATTTCCTTTACCTGAGCAGGTGAATTTGCGCATTGTTGCACAAATGGTCTCGGTGATTGCCTACACCTATTTAGCAAGTATCTTGTTATGCCTGATTCCTAAACTGGTATTTAAGGTTGAACCTGTGGCTTTGAACGGGGCTTCCGAATTGCGCATGACTGTGGTTAGTTTGGTAGCTTCCAATTCCATTGCTGCCATTTATGAAATAGTTTATGTGGTGACTCGTTGGAACCAGGCTAGATTTGAAGCAGAAAATCTGAAGAAGATTAATCTTGAAACCCAATTGGAAAGTTTAAAAAGTCAGGTAAACCCACATTTTCTTTTCAATAGCCTGAATACCCTGGTTGCCATTATTCCAGATCAACCGGAGGTAGCAGTTGAATTTGTTCAGAATCTTTCTAAAGTTTATCGCTATGTACTTGAAATTCGAGAAAGGCCTTTAATCACCGTAAAGGAAGAATTGGATTTCATACGGTCTTACATTTTCATGCTTCAAATCCGTTACCCACAGAATCTCAGTTTTGATATTCAAATTAGTCCCCAAAACCTTAACAAAAAGGTATTACCCCTTTCATTTCAGTTATTGATTGAAAATGCGATTAAACACAATATTATCAGTCATAAGCAACCATTAAGTATTCGTATCAGCGACCAAGGGGAAGATTGGATATCTATTGCGAATAACTTGCAAACCAGGCCTAATCCGGATACAGGAACAGGAATCGGTTTAAGCAATATTAGTGAGCGTTATCGTATGTTGGGCGGCAAAGAGATAGAATTGATAAAAACCAACGAGAAGTTTGAAGTTAAACTGCCTTTTATTGAAATCGAGATATCATGAAAGCCTTGGTCTTAGAAGATGAGTTTCATGCAGCACAATTTTTAAAGAAATCCTTGATGCAACTTGGCATGGGAGTAGAAGTGCTTGCTTGTTTGGAATCTGTAGAGGATGCTGTACAATGGTTTTCCTCTAATCCCATGCCGGATGTGGTATTTATGGATATTCACCTGGCTGATGATTTGAGCTTTGAAGTATTTAATAAGGTCAATGTAACTGCTCCTGTTATTTTTACTACGGCATATGACCAATACGCTATTCGGGCATTTAAGTGTAATGGTTTCGATTATTTGTTGAAACCGATTCAAATTATGGATTTGGAAAAAGCCTTGCAAAAGGTTATTCACTATTCTCTTACACCGACGTTACGAATGGAAGAGATTGCCTTGTTAATAGCAGGATCGAAGGAGAAAAAGGTTTTTCGTGAACGATTTCTAATTCCGGTTGGGGATCAACTGAAGCTAATAACCAGCAAGGAATTGTCCTGGATAGAATCCAAATCGGGAATAACTACCCTGGCAACCAAAGATGGAAAGAAATTGATTATTGATTTTACACTCGATCAGTTGGAAGATGAATTGAATCCAGCTCATTTTTTCCGAATTAATCGTAGCCTCCTGGTTGGACTTGATTCCATCCAAAAAATTAACCAATGGTTTACAAGGAGGTATAAACTCGAAGTGAATCCACCTCCCGATGGTGAAGTTATTGTTAGCCGGGAACGAGTTTCAGATTTCAATAAGTGGTTGGAAGGCAAATTGGCCTAATTCAATTTTTGCCAGCAACAAAGCTTGTTAGAATCGCTGCAATTTGGGCTTGCACCCCCGGGCAACGATTGAGGCAAGTAGCCCACAGGAACACGCGGCGCTAGCCAAGTGGGCCGAGGACTACAGCCGAAAGCGTGACCCGAACGCCCGTGCTTACATCCGGTGTGCGCAGGATAGATGAAGGCGGAAGGGGGCCCGCATACTATTACAATTTAAACGACTCTAAACCGTAAAAAAGAAAGTCCTTACCTTAATTGGTTGAATTTGGACCTTATTTAATTTGTTTCAGTAGCTCTTTCATTCCTACAATTCCTTCCACTTTGGCTTTTAAATCCTTGATGGCGATACGTTCCTGTTGCATGGTATCACGGTAGCGAATGGTAACCGAAGCATCGTTCAAACTATCGTGGTCAATGGTTACGCAAATTGGGGTTCCGATGGCATCCTGGCGGCGGTATCTTTTTCCGATGGCATCTTTTTCGTCGTACTGGCATAAGAAATCGAATTTTAAATCGTCTAAAATTTCTCGTGCAAGTTCAGGCAAACCATCTTTTTTAAGCAGTGGCAACACGGCAACTTTAATTGGGGCAAGGGCAGGAGGGAGGTTTAAAACTGTACGTTCGCTACCATCCTCTAATTTTTCATTTTTCAAGGCCGAAGAAAGCATTGCCAGGAACATCCGGTCTAAACCAATAGAGGTTTCAATGACATAAGGCACATAGTTTTGGTTCAATTCCGGATCGAAGTACTGCAATTTTTTACCGGAATACTTTTCATGTTGTTTTAAGTCAAAATCCGTACGACTGTGAATGCCTTCCAATTCCTTAAATCCAAACGGAAATTCGAATTCGATATCGCAAGCCGCATTGGCGTAATGGGCGAGTTTCAGATGGTCGTGGTAGCGGTATTTGGAATCAGAAATCCCAAGGGCTTTGTGCCAGTTTAAGCGGGCTTTTTTCCAATAGTCGTACCATTTCATTTCTTCACCGGGGCGAACAAAAAATTGCATTTCCATTTGTTCAAACTCCCGCATGCGAAAAATGAATTGACGAGCTACAATTTCATTTCGGAATGCTTTACCGGTTTGGGCAATTCCGAATGGGATTTTCATACGACCGGTTTTTTGAACATTGAGAAAGTTGACGAAAATTCCTTGAGCCGTTTCAGGACGCAAATAAATTTCATTAGCATCTTCACTAACCGATCCCATGGCGGTGCTAAACATCAAATTAAATTGTCTGACATCGGTCCAGTTTCTGCTTCCGGATATTGGACAAACAATTTGAAGGTCTAAAATAATTTGTTTTACCTCGGCCAGGTCACCGGCTTCCAACGCATTTTTAAAACGAGTATTGATAGCGGAAACTTCGTTGGCATATTCCACTACTCTGGCATTGGTTTGTCGGTATAGTTCTTCATTAAAACTTTCGCCAAATCTATCCTTTGCTTTGCCTACTTCTTTTTCAATTTTTGCTTCGATTTTGGCAACATGTTCTTCGATTAAAACATCGGCCCGGTAGCGTTTTTTGCTATCTTTATTGTCAATCAAGGGGTCATTGAAAGCATCAACGTGGCCACTGGCTTTCCAGGTGGTTGGATGCATAAATATGGCGGCATCAATTCCAACAATGTTCTCATGCATTTGCACCATCGATTTCCACCAATATTCGCGAATGTTCTTTTTTAATTCGGCTCCGTATTGGCCATAATCATATACGGCACTTAGTCCGTCGTAAATTTCGGAAGATGGAAAAATATAACCGTATTCCTTGGCGTGGCTGATAATATTCTTGAAAAGTTCGTCTTGATTCATGGCCGCAAAGGTAGAAGAAATGCCCAATTTTAAAATGGGAATGAAAGGGGTAGAAAAGGATAATTTTTAGTGTTGAGATTAGAATTGTTCCAGAATATTTGAAAGGAAGAAGGAGGGTTGAACGTTTATGGAACACCGCTTAATTCTGCTTGGATTTTCTTACAGGAATGCAATTAGTTTTTTTAACCTCCAAATTTACACCGGAAGGATGCAGGATTTAGGTACTTTTGCACCAGCCACAGAATTATAAACACAGGGCTTTTAACCCTGAAAATTGGAAACAATGAGTAAAAATGGAAAAGTTTTAGTGGCCATGAGCGGAGGTATTGATAGCAGCGTAACTGCATTGATGCTTCATGAGCAAGGCTACCAGGTAATTGGCATCACTATGAAAACATGGGATTATGCCAGTAGTGGAGGAAGTAAGAAAGAAACCGGTTGTTGCTCCCTCGATAGTATTAACGATGCCAGAACATTGGCAGTAAATTTGGGTTTTCCTCACTATATTTTGGATATCCGAAATGAATTTGGAGATTATATCATCGACAATTTTGTAGATGAATACCTGGCCGGTCGGACCCCCAATCCTTGTGTTTTATGCAATACCCACATCAAATGGGAAGCATTACTTAAACGGGCCGATAAATTGGATTGTGAATTTATTGCCACCGGACATTATGCCCAGGTTCGTTCAGAAAATAACCGTTACGTTATTTCAAAAGGTTTGGATGAAAACAAAGACCAAAGTTATGTTTTGTGGGGGCTGTCCCAAGATAGTTTAAAGCGTACCAAATTTCCTTTAGGTGGGTTTAGAAAGTCTGAAATTAGACAAATGGCCGCTGATGCCGGATACGAAGAATTGGCCAAAAAGAACGAAAGCTATGAAATTTGTTTCGTGCCAGACAACGACTACAGAGGCTTTCTAAAGCGCAAAGTGGAAGGGTTGGAAGAAAAACTGGATGGTGGAAATTTTGTAAATCTCTCAGGTCAAGTTTTAGGTCAACATCATGGATATCCCTTTTATACCATAGGACAACGCAAAGGTCTTGAAATTGCCCTGGGTGAACCTATGTTTGTAACCCAAATAATTCCTGAAACAAATACGGTGGTTTTGGGTAAAAAGGAAGACTTGGAAAAGCAAGACATGATTGTTCGAAATCCAAACTTCATTAAAATTCCCGATCTCCCAGGCAAATTGGAGGTTTTAACCAAAATCCGTTACAAAGATAAAGGTACACTTGGCGAAATCCGTATGGTTGGTGAAAAGGTAAAAGTGGAATTTTTTAATAAGGTTTCAGGCATTGCTCCGGGTCAAAGTGCCGTTTTTTATGATGGCAACGACTTGGTCGGTGGTGGATTTATTGACAAACAAGTGCTTGCCTAATACCATTCGGCATGATAAATAATCCGCATTTTTACCCAAATAAATCTCGAAAAAATCCTTACCTCCACAAGCTTTTGTTGGTTTTTGTGGCCTTGGGTTTATTTTCTTGTACCGAAGAAGTTCAACCTATACCGGAAGAAGGACGTGACTATTTCCCCACCCAATTGGGCACTTGGGTTGAGTTTGAATGTGATAGCATTTGGCAGGATGCACCTGTTAACGTCAGGGATACCTTTCGGTTTTATCGACGTGATTTGATAGAAAGTAATATTGTTTCAACCCGCGATACCTTGATTCAGCGAATTGAACGATATAAGAAAGCCGGAATCGCCGATACCTGGACCTTAAAAGATGTTTGGTTTCAGTCTAAATCCCTAACTTCCGCCGAACGGGTCGAAGAGAATATTCGATTTGTTAAGCTTAAATTTCCGCTTTCTGAAGGCCTGCGTTGGGATGGTAATTTGTTCAATTTTGAGGATGCCTGGAATTACAAAGTTACCAAGTTACATCAGCCCTTTGATATCAACGGGTTGCATTTTGATTCTACTGTTACCATCGAGCAAATTGATTCGGTAAATTTGGTGCAACGCCTGTATGGTAAGGAGGTTTGGGCTAAACATGTTGGACTTGTTTATAAAAAGTATGTCAAATACCAGGTTTTTCCCGGCGGACAAGATTCGGTTTTGGGCACAGAATACGAGTACAGAGCCATTAATTTTGGTGTACAATAAGGCCTAAATGGGCAAGAGTTTTGGTAGATTTTCTTACTTTTTTTAATTGGATTTTGGCGGGCCCCCTCCGCCCAATGTAATGTCTGCAAGGCCCAATCTGATTGCTTTTGGGCGTTCGGGTCACGCTATCGGCTGTAGTCCAAGCCCCCTCCGCTAGCGCTGCGTGTTCTTGGAGCTACTTGCCTCTATCGTTGCCCGAGGTGCAAACCCAATCATTCATTTTTTTAACCATCCAAATCGGTGTATTTAGGTTTGCTATATTGGATTAGTTGTGTTAAGAATTAGTATCGATTGTAGTAAAACCTAAATCTTGTGTATAGGATGTGTTTTTTTAGTTAATTTTAGAGCACTAAATGCTAGAATAAATGAGAAAAATTACCACTGTTTTGTTCTGTTTTTTTGTTTCAATTGGTATGGGTTCTTCTTTCTGTTTAAATCAATTCGAAACGATACGTTTAAACTGGAAAACCTTTAATGGTCCTAACTATACCATCCAATTTCCTTCCGATTGGGAATTGAATCAAAGCAAACAAATGGGAACTGAGTTTTTTTTATTTTCCCCATTGGAATCCAGTCAAGACAAATTCAGGGAGAATGTTAATTTGCTTATTCAGGATTTGGCAGGGTATAATATTGATTTGAAAAAGTATGCTCAAATGTCAGAAGCTCAGGTAAAAACCATGATTACCAATTCCAATCTACTACTGAGTCAAGAGGTAAAATCACCTAAAGGAAATTATTATCACATGGCTTATACCGGAGATCAGGGAGAGTTTAAGCTTCATTTTGTCCAGTATTATTGGGTGAAAAATGAAAAGGCTTATGTGTTAACCTTTACGGCTGAAAAGGATAAATACGCTAGCTATAGCGAAGTTGGTTCAGGAATATTAAATAGCTACGAATTTACTAAGTAGGAAGGAGCTAAATCGGTCTGAAATAAATTTAGGAAATTGATTTTCTAACCTTTTGGGTGTAATTTCTTAAGGAAGTTCTTATATCCGAACCGTTCTTTTCCATATCAGCCTTTATCCAGGATGCAGCCATAACATGGGTAAGCATTTCCCCTTCATCATCCCCATTAATTTCAATTTCTGGTTTTCTTTCTTCCAAAATAGCTTCTTCAGCCAAGGCTAATTCAGCTAATGAATATACTTCAACCAATCGTTTTATCTCAGCTATTTGCATTTCTATTTCATTAAGTTATCTAGTAGTTGAACCACATTTTCTTCTTTGCTGGTAGCAGAAGCTTCCAAAAGAACTCCATTTTTAAAACTGGCAAAAAATGGTAAGTTGTCTACTCCTGCTGCTTTTCGGGCGTTTTCATTTTCTTCGGCGTTTACTTCAATAAAGTGTACACTTGTAAACCGTTCATCATTACTCAGTCTTTTATATTTTGGAGCAAAAAGTTTACAGGTTCCACACCAATCGGCATAGTATTTTACAATAACCAGATTGTTTTCCTGTAGTTGTTTTTCAAATTCTGTGTCTGTAATAGAATGTACCATAAGATAAGGCTTAGAATTTTATTTATTTTTTTAGTCTTGGGTCAAGCGCATCTCGCAATCCTTCCCCCAATAAATTGTAAATGGTTACTGTAATAAATATTGCCAAACCCGGATAAATAACTAACCACCAGGCTTGAAAGTTTTCTCTTCCGGCATTTACCAGTGATCCCCAGGTAACTACATCCGGAGGGACACCAATTCCCAAAAACGACAAACCGGATTCAACCAGAATGGCTGAGGCAATTCCAAATGCGATAGCAACTAAGGCTGGTGCAATTCCATTGGGTAATGCATGTTTGAAAATTATTCTCACTTCATTAAAACCAAGGGCTTGTCCTGCCTGAATATACTCCAGGTTTTTAATTTTTAGGAATTCAGCACGGGTAAACCTGGCAATTTCGGTCCAACTGGTTGAACCAATAATCACCATTAAAATCAAAATGGAAGGTTTGGCTATGGCGGCTATTGAAATGATTAATACCAATCTCGGAGTGGAAATCAAAATTTCAATAAAACGAGAAACAAGGCTGTCTACCGGAATAGAAACCGATTCTTTAAAAAAGGGTAAGTTTGAAAGAAGTTTTCCCAGGCGGTTAAAAAGGAAAATAATGGAAATAAAAATGAGTAAACTGATTAGAAATTGGATAAAGAATGCCCCAAATGCTGAATTAGCCAATCCATCAGCCAATTCAAAACCACGGGTCATAAAACCATAAAAATAAGCAACTATCAAACCTAGTAGGGTAAGCCAAAAAATACCCCGTTTGGTTTTTAGTTTATCATCTCCAAAATAACCGGCCATCGCACCAAGTATTAAACCCAAAATGGTGGCAATGCCCATAGAAAAAATACCAATTGTTAATGATATCCGTGTTCCATGGATTAGTCCGGATAATAAATCTTCGCCCCGTTTGCTGGTGCCAAGAAAATGTCTGAATCTACCCGGCATTTCTTCAGCTCCGGAAGGTCCGTTAAAAAGTTGGTCGCTTCCCGGACCGGCATAAATATTCAGTAAATCGCTTTTGCCCGGACTATAAGGAACCGGAGCCCAAATTACCTGATCCAACTCCATTTTCTTCCAATCCGCTATATCCAATTGAATGGTTGTTCCATCCAATTCATAAACCTTTTGAAAAGAAAAAGCTGGAAAAAGAGTATGGCCTTTGTACTTGGCATAGAGGGGTTGGTCGTTGGCCAGGAAAGGAGCGAATAAAGCAATTCCTGCTAAGACCAAGAAAATATATAAGGAAAGATAGGCCGGTTTGTTTTTCTTAAACTGGCTCCAAGCATAGGCACTAAAACTAAAAGACTGGTTTGGGTTACTCACTTGTTGAAGGCTGCTAGGGTTAATTACTTTCCAAATGAAATTCGAGGGTCTACAATTGCGTAAAGAATATCTGAAATTAAATAACCAACCAGGGTTAAAATTCCGGTAATGGTTAAAATAGCGATAATCATAGGATAATTCTGATCTGCAATGGCAGTAAAGGCCTCATAACCCATACCGGGAATTGTAAAAATGGTCTCTAAAATTACTGAACCACCAATTGCAGCTGGAAAAACATTGGCAAAAACAGTAATGATTGGCAATAAGGCATTTCTCAAACCATGTTTATAAATAACGGTTCGTTCAGGTAATCCTTTTGCCCTGGCGGTGCGGATATAATCCATTCCTGAAATTTCAAGCATACTCACACGCATGGTTCTGCTTAAAAAGGCAAAAGAACCATAGGTATAACAAATTAAGGGTAAGGCAATATAGGGCAAAGTCCCAACTATTTTTTCCCACAGTCCTGCATCAGCACCAAAGCCTTCAATGGGTTGCACACCGCTTGCCGGGAAAATAAAAAGTACATCCGGATTGGCAAACAACATTAAGAGCATGGTTGCTAACCAAAAGCTTGGCATGGAATACAAAATAAATAGAAAAACAGTGGAGCTACGGTCAAACCAGGTTCCTCTTTTTACCGCGCTTTGAATACCTAAAGGAATCGATACCAGGTAACCTAATAAAACAGCCATCATGGAAAAGAATAATGACCAACCAATTTTAGAACTTATTACATCAGAAATAGGTTGTTTGGTTTTGTAGGAAGTCCCAAAATCGCCTCGAATTACACCTTTGGTAAAAACGGCGCCTTCACCTGTTAACCAATTTCCATCTCCAAATATCCAACGGTGGTATTGGTTTTTTGGATAAAACACAATTTTGGGTATATAATTTTTCCAACCTGTTGCATTTGATTTCATGAGGCCATATTTTTCTTTGGCCATCCGGAGCTGAGGTTGCAAGGGTTTAAATAAAGCGTATTGTTGGTAGATTGCTTCTAATTTTTCAAATTTAGATTGGATAATGGTTTCATCGTAACAGCTTCTCAAGGCCAAACTTTCAAAATAGGCAGTGTTCAGTTGCTCCTTTACCTCGTTGATGGAATGTGGTAAGCAACTTAAACTATCGACCTTAATTAGAGAGTGCTCTTGATTAAGACTAATTAAGGCCTGATAATAGGCCGAAATAGCTTCCCAATTTCCGTAGCTTGAACTTAATCTGCCCAAGGCATTTTTTTCATTCTTGTCAAAAACTTTGTACAAGGTATCCGGGTCTGCTAATGAACTTAGGGAGAAATAAAATATAGGAAGATCCAGTCCTAGCTTTTGCTTCCAAAATCTTTTTTGCTCGGCTTGGTTGGCACTTTGGCTACCTACCTCCCCGCCAGATTGTGCGGCAACAACCATTCTTTCAACGGGGTCACCCGGCGCATTGATAATGATAACAAAAGAAATAAGGGTTATAGCCACTAAGGTGGGAATGAAAACCAGGATTCTTTTGAAAATGTATTTTAACATAGGTTTGGAAGTGGCGAAAATACATTCAAACTCCCATTTTTTATAAGAAAAATTTGAAATCCGGACAATTTCTAACAAATGAACATTGGAATGTGACTTTTATTCCGGTTTTACTATTTCATGACACTTGATTTTCTTGTTTCTTTGTTTAAATAATCGAACAATGGCAAATTTTAAACGTGTCGGTGTTTTTCCGGGTTCCTTCGATCCAATTACACTTGGTCATGAAGATATTATTAGAAGATCATTGAGCCTTTTTGATGAAGTAGTGGTGGCAATTGGAACCAATTCGGCCAAGAATTATATGTTTACCCTGGAACAGCGGTTGGCAATGATACAGGAAGTTTTTGCCGGTGATACCCGGGTAAAGGTGGACACTTTTACCGGATTAACCGTCGATTATTGTCGTTCAAAGGATATTCGTTACATCATTCGTGGGTTACGAACTTCTCCGGATTTTGAATTTGAAAGGGCCATAGGACAAATGAATAAAGCCATGTATCCGGAATTAGAGACGGTTTTCTACCTCACAGAACCCGGTCTAAGCGCTATCAATTCAACCATTATTAGAGATATTTTAAAAAACGGGGGCGATGTTCAAGCCTTTATTCCTCAAAGTCTAAATTTACAATCTTACGGGTACTAAGTGAAGTTTACCAACGTTACCTATTGCAAAGCCATTGAATGAGAATTTCCAAATTGTGTTTTAGTTCACTAGTCTTAATAGTAGTATTTCAAAGTAGTTTGCCTTTATATGCTCAGCATATTCAAGGCGTTGCGAAAACTTTGGCCGGAAAGAAAATTGGGCTTTATACCTATTCGGATTTTATAAGCTTTGAAGAGAAGAAGCTTGCCGAAGTGGAAGTGTCTAATACGGGCAATTTTGTGATTGATTTAAAAGTTCAAAGAACAACTTATTGTTTTCTAAAGTCCGGAACCAACTATTCCGATTTTTTTATTCAACCAGGAAAGTCCTACTCTATTATTTGGCCCGATTTTACCAAAAAACCGGATGAAGCAAGGCCCTATTTTGATAGGCAATTCAAAAAAGTTATTTTTCAAAATTTGGATAGTCTGGATTTGAATGCCAGTATTAATCGATTCAATAGCTATTATGATCAATTTCTTGAAAAAAATGCCGCAAGTTTGCTAGTTAGAGGACGTTCAGCTGAGTTGATAAAGGCCTTAAGAAGGGCAGCCTACACGCAGTTTGGTAATATAACTGATCCGGCATTTCGCAATTATGTCGACTATAATTTGGCTATTGTAGAGCAAATTACCCCTGTTCGTAAGGAAGTAATTTATTCGGCTTATATAAAAACAAAACCGGTTAGACCTTATGATCTAATGTACATGGATTTTTTTGCTCAGTTTTTTGAGAAATACCTACACAATTATGTACTTTCAAAAAAGAATCCTCAAATTTATAAGATACTGAATGCAGGAGGTCCTTGGATAAATCTGGATAATGAATTGAAAAACATACCTTTTCTGGCCAATGATAGTGTTCGTGCTCTAGTTACCCTAATCAATCTTCGAAGTTTGTTGGGAGTAAGTGGAATTCAGAAGGAGTCAGTTAAGAAGATGTTCAAATTGATCGAAAGGGAATCACCCATGGAGTTTATCAGAATCATGGCAGGTAACTTGCTGCGGCAATCACAGAACTTGGTTCAAGGTACTAAGGCTCCGGCATTTGTTTTAGAAAATAGTGAAGGTGAACAAGTAAGTTTGGATGAATTAAAGGGGAAGTTTGTTTATTTGGAGGTTACAGACCCCAATTGTTCTTCTTGTTTATCAGAATCCAAAGTAATACCTATTTATCGTAAAAAATATGGTGATAAAATTCGCTTTATAACCGTGTTATTAAAAAGTTCACAGTCGAGGGCTAAGGCTTTTAAAGAGATGAATAAGTTTGATTGGGAGGTGTTGTTTGCCCCAAGTGGAAGCGATTTCTCCGAGCTTTACGACATAAAATCAGTACCTCAATATTTTATTATTGGTCCGGATGGTAAATTCT
Source organism: Bacteroidia bacterium (assembly GCA_019695265.1). Lineage (NCBI taxonomy): Bacteria > Pseudomonadati > Bacteroidota > Bacteroidia > Bacteroidia bacterium. The sequence goes on from JAIBAJ010000006.1 coordinate 29,772, forward strand.
TTCGTTCCCCGGCTGAAAAACCTAGCCACAATGCTGAAAAGGACTTTTCGGATATTAAATTCAAATATTAATCGAAAATAGCTTTATTGACCCAATAATTTAGGCCTCAATCTGCTTTTGTAAACAGCATGTGCATGTTCTTTCGTTTTTCCTTTGCGCAAAGCAATTTGCTTTTCTAAAGGTAAGTTCAAGATGTTCTGACATTCTTTTGTGCAACAACCCTGGAATTTTTCAGCGCATTGGGGGCATTGAATAAACAGTAAGTGGCAATCGGAATTGGCACAGTTTGTATGCGTGTCGCAAGGTTCTCCGCATTGATGACACTTGCTAATGATTTCATCAGTTATTCGTTCTCCCAATCGCTCATCAAATACAAAGTTTTTTCCATGGAATTTGGATTCTAACCCTTTTTCTTTAATTTGTTGAGCATAGGCTATAATTCCTCCATGCAATTGATTAACATCCTGGAATCCCTGATGTCTTAAATATGCACTTGCTTTTTCACACCGAATTCCTCCGGTACAATACAACAATACTTTATCAGACTCCTTTCCTTTCAACAATTCTGTTACCATTTCCAATTCTTGCTTAAAAGTATCTGCATCCGGTAAAATGGCACCTTCAAAATGTCCAACCTCGCTTTCATAGTGGTTTCGCATATCAACTACTACTGTTCCCGGAGTTTCCATTGCTTTATTCCAATTTTCTGCATCAAGGTGTGTGCCTACATTGGTCACATCGTAGCTGTTTTCCGGCAATCCATCTGCCACGATTCTTTCTTTTATCCGGACTATTAGTTTATAGAATGATTTCCCATCATCTTCCACTGCAATTTTAAAAGGAACCTGGTTGAATTCCTCTAGTGCATACAGTTCCTCAACAAAGGTGTCCCAATGATGTTCAGGTACAGATATTTGGGCATTAATTCCTTCTTTTGCAATGTAAACCCTTCCAAAAATACTTAACTTATTCCACTGAAGGTATAAGCGATCTCGCATTTCAACAGGATTTTGAATAATTACATATCTGTAAAAGGAAAGGGTACGACGTTTAAAAGCCTCTTTCCTGAGAAGCTCTTTTAAAACATCCTTATTAATTTTGTTGTGAAGTTGCATGCTTCAAACGAAGAAATAAACAATTAATACTATCCGGTCATAAAACCGGACTAAGCTATTTGCCTAGTTTAGATTTGATAATTCCAATTACCATAGGCATTAGGGATAATCCAATAATTCCAAGTGTAAACAAGGAAAAATTATTCTTAACAAATTCCAGATTTCCAAACAAGAAACCTAGCCAAACAAAGAGATTAATCCAGAGTAGATTTCCCAAAATACTAAAACTGATAAATTTCTTATAGGTCATACTACCCACCCCGGCCACAAAGGGCGCAAAAGTGCGAATAATGGGCATGAACCGAGCAATAATAACCGTTTTGCCTCCATGCTTTTCATAAAATTCGTGGGTTTGAATGAGGTATTCCTTCTTTAAAAAGCGAATATTCATGTCAAACACTTTAGGTCCGATGTAGTTTCCAACAAAATAATTGGTTTGGTCTCCGATAAAAGCAGCAATAAAGAGCAGTAATACCAGAATAGCCGGACTTAAATGTCCTGCCCCTGCCAAAGTGCCTGCTGCAAAAAGCAAGCTATCTCCGGGTAGAAATGGAGTTACAATCAAACCTGTTTCTGCAAAAACAATTAGGAACAATATTCCGTAGGTCCAATTTTGGTAATCCTGTACAATTTCAAATAGATGTTTATCTATGTGAAGTATAAAATCAATTAGCTGGTTCAAGTCAATATTCTTTTAGGCAACTTCAATAGTTGGATCAATGCTTGCTTTCCAACCTTGCATTCCTCCTTTTAAATTATTAAGATTTTCCAAACCTAAAACGGTGGAAAGTTGTTGAACAATTACACCGGATCTTCCTCCGCTTCTACAATAAATAACGACTTCTTTATCGCGGTCTATTTCTTCTGTTCTGGACAAAACCTGACCCATAGGAATATGGTTTCCTCCAATATTGGAAACCTCTCGTTCATAGTCTTCCCGAATATCAATTAGTTGAAAGGTTTTTCCTTCGTCCATCCAGGTTTTTAATTCCTGGGCTGTTAATTCTTTCATATACCATTAATTAGTTTGGTGTGCAAAGTTACTCTTTACTTCGTCAGGTAAAAAGGTAAAAAAGGTATCTCCTCTTAATCCCAACCTTAAGGTTTCTAATGGAATAACTTCATCTACCCCAATATTCCCCAAATTGACATTAGCACCAATTTGTTTAATAAACCAAACTTGTTGTGATTTCTGAGGTGCTTCCCATATAATTTTATCTTGCGGAATCTTTTCCAATATGCGATTGACCAAGGCAACGTGAGCAGTACCATTCGGACGATAAATTCCAACATTTCCACTTTCTCTTGCCTCTGCAATTACCTTCCAGCTACCTGCTTGCAATTCGTTTAACATCATACTTTTCCAACGTTGTGGATGAATTAATATACCCGCTTCTTTGGATCCAACTTCCGATAAAACCCGGTAGTTTTTAGATAGCTTGGAAATCAACTCGCATTTTTTGTCATGGTTCACAACAATACATCCATCGGATACTTCTGCGGTATCTAAACCTAGGTTGTCCAAAAGACGCATGTAATCCTCAAATTTATTCCGTACAAAAAAGGCTTCAAATAGTGTACCTCCTAAGTAAACCTTCAAATTAGCTTCCTGATATAGTTTAATCTTTTCTTTCAGGTTCTTTGTCAAATAAGAAGTTCCGAAACCTAGCTTAATTAAATCCGTGTAGTCTGCAGAAGAAGAAATGAAATCTTCTGCTTGACGAAGTGAAATCCCCTTATCCATCATCATGGTTAATCCAACTTCTCTTGGCTTGCCGGGGCGATTGGGCAAATGTGAAAATTCAAAGTTCATTTTTTGTGCATTTCGATTAAATCCTGTATTTCAGACATCATTTGAGCGGGAGGATAGAACTCGAAAAGACTTTCATGCTTTTCGTAGTTGAGCTCCAACGCAGTTTGAAATACTTCAATCGCGTTTTGTTTCATCCCTAATTCCAAAAGAAAAGCTACCATTTTATAGTAGAATTCTGCTTCGTCAGGATGATTTTTAATTCCTTCTGTAATTACTTCTAAGGCTTCTAATCTTTCCTCTTGTTTAAAAAGTAGATCCGATAAGTCAATCCAAATATCAATTAATTCAGGGTCGTGGTTAGAAACATAGCGATAACTTTCGATAGCCTCTTCATGGTACCCCAGTGCTTTTTCAATATCACCCTGCAAGTAATAATAATCCGAATTGGAAGATAATTCCGTGGCTTTTTTAATATAATGATACGCTTCGTGAAATCTGCCTTGATTTTCTAAAATCATTGCAATACCATACCAGGGATCTGCATAACGCTCGTCTAGCTTAATAGCTTTTTCATAATTAGATAAAGCCTTGTCAGCTTCGCCTAATTGTTCATGGCACTCCCCAATATAAAAATAGGTAATAGGGTCGGGGTCTTCCAGTTTTAATGCTTCGTGGTAACTTGAAATAGCCTCTCTGAATTTAAATAAATTGGCTAGGGTATTTCCTCTGTTAAAATGAGCAGATGGAAATTCGTCATCGATTGCAATAGCGAAGTCATAGGCTTCCAATGCCTTGTCATACTCCAAATTCTTGTTTAAGAACAGACCTAAGCTATACCAACCCGACATAGAATAAGGATGCTTATCCACTACCGATTCAAAGTATTCTATGGCTTCTGTTGTTTTTTCTAATGTTTCAAAGCAAAAACCAATTTCAAAAAGAACAGCATCGTTTTCCAAATTTATTTCTGCTGCCTTTTTCAAATTTTTTAAAGCCATTTCATATGAACCTAAGTTCTCATATTCAAAGGCAATGAACATGTATACCTCATCCGGATTTTCGGAGACCTGAACAGCTTGATTAAAACACTGTAAGGCATTTTTGTTCATGCCCATTTGACTGTAAATAGTGCCTTTTGTGATTAATACATCTGCATTGGTTGGGTCAATCGCCTCAATTTTAGCTAAAATTTCCAAAGCAGGATGATACTTGCTTTCTGCTGCCAAAAGCTGAGCTTTCCGTAATAAGAAAAACTCAGAATAGGGATACTGGGACAAACCTCTATCAGCAGCTATTGCGGCAGTAGCTAATTTGTTTTCTTCAATACAATAGTCAATAATCAGTTCCAACTGGTCAGATTCGAAATATCCGGTAACCCCAGCCGAAATAGCCTTTTCAAACTTTTCTGTTAGTTTTTTGGCCTCCTCAAAATTGAAGCCTTCGCCGCGCTCCTCCATTTCAATCTTATTTTATGCAAAATTAAAAAGAAGTATCCAACACTGATTCAATTAGTTTTGAACCAAATCCCGGTCTTTGTCGAAAATGTTCTTTTTAACTAATATGAAAAGTCTTGGAATCCTTTGCTAATTCACTAATAATAGGCGCTGGGGTAAACCTTGCGCCGTGTTTTGATGATAATTCCTTCATAATTCCTTCTACATTTTTTAATCCTAGGAAGTCCATCATTCGGAATGGTCCACCACTAAATGGAGGAAATCCCAATCCAAACACTGCCCCAATATCTCCGTCTCTAGCCGATAAAAGAATTCCTTCCTGCAAACACATGGCAGCCTCGTTCATCATAATCATTCCCATTCGTTGCTGAATTTCAGTTTTGTCCATTTTTTTGCGGTTTTCACCTCCGAAAAACCGGTAGGCTTCTGAATTTATTTTTCCACGCACTTTTTTACCCTTTTCATCATACACATAAAAACCCTTTTTATTCTTTCTTCCATGAAAGCCTCCCTCATACATTCGCACCATAGCATCAGTGATTTTAGCACCTTGTCTGGATTGAATAAACTCCTGGGTCATTTTGCCTTTATAAATGTGTGCCCCCACATCGATTCCAACTTCGTCCATTAAAGTTATAGGTCCAACAGGGAAACCATAATCTTTCATCACTTCATCTAATTGCAATGCGTCTGCACCTTCTTCCAATAATAACAAGGCTTCATTTAAAAACGGACTTAAAATTCGGGTGGTGTAAAAGCCGGGTCCATCCTTTACTACAATGCATGTTTTTCCTTGTTTAATTCCTAAATCCAAACAAGTAGCTGTTACCCAATCTGCTGTTTTGTCCGTCACTATAATTTCAAGCAATGGCATTTTGGGAACAGGTGAGAAATAATGCATACCAATAACTAATTCAGGTCTTTGGCTTGCTTCTGCAATGGCTTTAATTGGCAAGGCAGATGTGTTTGAAGCAAAAATACAGTCTGGACGAACCATATCTTCCACTTCCTTTACTACTTTCTTTTTTAAATCTAAATCCTCTAAAACCGCTTCAATAATTACATCCACCTTGTCGAAATTGTCGTAGGTGGTGGTTCCGCTTACCCTGTTAATTACAGCTTCTGCTTCAGGTAAGGTCATTGCTTTTCTCTTTACTTTTTTTGCATAATTATCCCAAATGGTCTTCTTCCCTTTAGCAACAGCTTCTTCCTTTAAATCTTTCAGTAATACATTAACGCCCTTTGCTGCCGATACTTCTGCTATTCCTGCACCCATAAAGCCTGCTCCTAACATTCCCAGGGTACGCACCGGTCTAACAAGTTCCTTCCATGGGTTTTTCTTCATTTCCGTCATTGCAAAGAATATATTGATTAGCTGACGGCTAACATTCGTTAATATCAATTCCTCAAATTTAATAGCTTCAGCATCGTAACCTTTCTCTATACCTTGGTTCATTCCAATTTCAACACATTCTAAAATTCGTTCCGCTGCAGGATAATTTCCCCTTGTTTGTCTCAAGGTCATTTCCTTTGCCTTTTTGAATAAAACACTTCTTCCCAATGGGTTTCCTTCCAATGCCCATTCCAATGCGGTTATTTTTCTCTTACGCTCAAATTTTCCACTTAAAATATCTTTTGCTAAATACTTGGCCGCTTCAACTAGTTGGGCCTTATTGGTTACCCTATCTGCTAATCCCATTTTATAGGCCTGCTTGCCATAAACATTTTTGCCGGTTAGCATAATATCCAATGCTTTCTGGATTCCAATTAACCTTGGCAATCGTTGGGTTCCTCCACCGCCAGGCAATAAACCTAATTTAATTTCAGGTAAAGCTAATACAGTTCCTTCATCTGCAACAACCCTTCCATGGCAAGCTAATGCAATTTCCAGTCCCGCACCCATGCACGATCCATGAATGGCTGCTATGATTGGTTTTTTACTCTTCTCTAGTTTAGATAAGGAGGCATGTCCTCTCCTTGTTATTGGTTCAAAATCTCCCTTTTTGGTAACCTTTTGAAACATTTCAATATCCGCACCGGCAATGAAATCCTTTTTCTTACTGGCCAATATAACCGCCTTGATAGAGCTATCGGCGTCAATTTGGCTAAAAATGCCATCAAAGGCTTGAATGAGCTCTGGTGAAACTTTGTTTACTTTTTCTCCTTCTTGGTCTAACCAAACAATGGCGAATTCTCCTTGCTTTTCTAAGGTAGCGTAGTTCATTTTATTGCGAAATAGGGTGAGTTATTAAACTTTGGGCTGTAAAGAAAACAAATTCAGGGAAATATTACTCTTCATTAGCATTTTAAATACTCTTTTGAAGCATTTTTGCCCCAAATTCATTCAAATGACTTTTTCAAAAATTACCGAACAGGCATCCAATCACCAAGACCTGGAAAAGAAAACTGTTGAGGAACTGCTTCTTGGCATTAACGGGGAAGATAAAAAAGTTGCGGATTCAGTTGAAAAGTCAATCCCTCAAATAAAGGTGTTGGTGGAGCAAGTTGTTGAAAGAATGAAAAAAGGTGGACGTTTGTTTTATATCGGTGCCGGTACAAGCGGTCGACTAGGCGTAGTTGATGCTTCAGAATGTCCTCCAACCTTTGGAGTTGAACAAGGTGTTGTGGTAGGGTTAATTGCAGGCGGTGATGCAGCTATTCGAAAAGCGGTAGAGTTTGCCGAAGATTCGCTTACCCAAGGCTGGCAAGATTTGCAAGAGTTTATGATAAATGATCTGGATTCCGTTATAGGTATTGCCGCCTCCGGAACAACTCCTTATGTAATTGCAGCCCTAGTTGAATGTAATAATAATGGAATCCTCACGGGGTGTATTACCTGTAATCCGGGAAGCCCGGTTGCGACAGTAGCTCGATATCCGGTTGAAGTTGCCGTTGGTCCTGAATTCGTTACCGGTAGCACCCGAATGAAAAGTGGAACAGCACAAAAAATGGTACTAAATATGATTTCCACCACCGCTATGATTCAATTAGGTAAGGTGAAAGGGAATCGAATGGTTGATATGCAATTAAGCAATAATAAATTGGTTGATCGAGGTACTTTAATGGTTATGAATGAGTTAGGTGTTGATTATGCCTTGGCTCAATCTCTATTACTTCAATTTGGCAGTGTACGTAAGGCCTTGGTTGGCTATAAAGACCAATAAGTTATTTTTACCCTTCAATCCCATTATTCGAGGTATTTTCTTTACTTTGCCCTCCATTTTCAGTTTAGCATGAAGAAATTTATACTCCTTAGTTTCCTTGTAATTCTTTCAATACAGTCTTTTTCCGCCATTTGGAGGACTTACAATACCCAAAATTCAGGTTTGCCGGCCAATGAAGTGATTGCCGTTGAATTTGATACCGATGGAACTCTTTGGATTGGTACCATTTATGGCGGTGCCGCTCATTTTTATCCCTGGCTTAACCTTTGGGTTCAATATACCGATACCAACTCGCTCATGCCGGATAAGGAGGTAAGGGCTATTGCCATTGCCAATGGTGGCACCAAATGGTTTGGTACCAAAAAGGGCCTGGTTAAAATGGTAGGTGATGAATTAACTGTTTATACAAAATCCAATAGTTTGCTGCCTAGCAATAAGGTCAATATTATTCGTAAAGATGATAATGGTTTTATTTGGGTAGGCACCAATGGTGGACTGGTTAAGATTAATGGTGATGTTTGGCAAACTTACACTCCGGTCAACTCTTCTTTGCCCGATAGTATTGTAACTTCCATTGATTTCAAAGATAACAATTTATGGATCGGAACATTTAACAAAGGATTAGCTAAGTTCAGTAACAATACATGGGAAGTATTTAACCAATCTTCCGGTGATTTTCAAAGTAATCAGGTTTTTTCCCTGGGTTTTTCTGGTTCAACACCACTTGTTCGCATGGCCGAAGGTGTTTATAAATACGAAGGCGGAGCATGGGATACCTTACCCGGTTTCTTTGGATTGCCTAATTTTTACAACAGACGTATCATCGAAGATAATTCCGGTAACCTATGGTTTGATAAATTTTATGTTTCTATCGATTCGGTATTTAACCTGGATACCTTACCCGATTTAGATACAGTAATTTTTTCCAATAACTATAGTCTTTCTCAATATAACAATGGGCTATTTTTAAATGAGTTTACCTTTAATAATTCCGGTCTTCTAACTAATAAAGTCTATAGCATCTTTATAGATAAAGGTAGCAATACCTTGTTTATCGGTACTGAAAATGGAAACCTTACTCTTTACAATCCTGCCGGAATTACCATTGGTACCGAAGAACTGAGTGCTGTGAAAGAACATGTATATCCCAATCCAAGCAATTCTATTATACATTTTGCAAAGAATACCGAGACATTGACTATATCAGATATTTCCGGGAATGTAATTTTCAGAGGAAATGATAATACAGTGGATGTATCAGCTTTCAACAATGGGATATATTTGGTGCAGTGGACCGCTAACGGGAAAGTGTACTCAGAGAAATTTGTAAAAAACTAAAATGGGTCGAATCCAGCTTATTGCCATTGCAGTTAGTCTGAGTTTCTTAATCTACATCAGCAGATTAATTGTTAAAGGTAAATTGCGCGAAGAGTATGCTTTCGTGTGGATAGTTTGTACAATTGTTCTCATCCTTTTTTCTCTTTGGCGAAAGGGTTTGGATGTGGTAAGTCATTGGTTGGGCATTTATGATCCGCCCAATATGGTATTTACCGGGGCTATTTTTGCCATTCTTATTTATTTGCTTCACCTTTCAATTACTGTCTCTAAGCTCACCAGGCAGAATAAAACCCTGGCCCAGGAATTGGCATTAATGAAGCAGGAACAACAAGCCAAAGCCCAGCAAGGTGAAAGCAGCAATTGAATTAGAAAAAGAGGCTATTGCCATTTCTATTTACCTTTTGGGTAAACCTTGCTCTTCTACTTTGGTGGAACGATACATACGGGCTCATCAAAAACATGAGATTAAGCTGGAACATAAAGACGTGAAGCTTTGGAAATGGGCTTTGAATGGACGTTTTTGGATGGCTTGTATTGATTCCGGGTTGGCCTTGGTTCAGCCCAAAAGTCCTATTAGACGGAAAATATTTACCATGCTGGCCATTCTGGAAGCCTCTGTGGAAAATACCTCCTTTTTTTTGCCCACTGCTCAATCTCCTTTTGTGGTTTGGGTTAAACTCTTTCAGCAAGGTGTTAAGGCTGTATTTTTCAGCTTGCTTGGATTGGTTTTAGTTAAACTTATTTGATTGGAAAAGCAGTACGAATATATAGTTATTGGTTCTGGTGCTACCGGAGCTATTGCAGCAAAAACATTAGTTGAAGCAGGTAAGGAAACCTTGGTTATTGATCCCGGAGTTTGGAACGAAGAAAAACGTAAAAAAATACCCGATCTTTCCTGGGAGGAAATCCGGAAAACCGATACCAATCAGCATTCCTATTTCTTAGGGGATGATTTCGAAGGAATAGTTTGGGAAGAAAGTCGGGTAGGTTCACAGTTAACCCCTCCTCGTACCTACCTCAAAGAAAAAACCGAACAATGGTTACCCTTCCTTTCCAATTCTTTTTTTCCATTTGAAAGTATGGCAAAAGGTGGGCTAGGAGGGGGGTGGGGAACTGGATGCTTTGTGTTTAGTAATCCGGAATTGGATCAATGTGGTCTGGATCCCAAAACAATGGAGCAGGCCTACCGCCAAGTGGCATCATGGATTGGAATGTCGGGACAGCAGGATGATGGTTCCAATTTTGCTATTGGAAATCTGAAGAACCTGCAAACTCCATTACCTCTCGACTCTTCTATGCTTGGTATTTTTTCAAACTATGACAAACATAAGGAAACCCTTCAAAAGCAAGGTTTTTGGCTTGGACGTTCCGGTATGGCTTTGCTTTCCGAACCAATAGATGGCAGAAAAGCTTCTCAAGGGTACGATATGGAGTTTTGGGGCGACAATGATTACAGTGCCTACCGCAGTTGGATGACCATTGACCAACTACTTTCCAAGCCCAACTTTACTTTAGTTTCCGGGTGGATGGCAATACGGTTCGAAGAGGATGAAGGTGGTGTTACGGTTTGGGCTCAATCGTTAGAAACGAATGAAGTTCAGGCATTTAAGGCTAAGAAATTGATAATTGCTGCAGGCGTTTTATCTACGGCCCGCCTGGTATTGCGTTCGCAAGAGGCTTACCAACATAAATTGCCTGTGCTTTGTAATGCCTATACGTATATGCCTACCATAAATTGGTCTAATTTAGGTTTGGGTTATGATACCAAACGATCCGGTCTATGTCAGGCAATTTTGTTCCGTGATACCGGAGCTAACCAACAGGAAGTGGCCCAGGCTGCCTTGTTTGGATACCGCCAGTTGTTATTGTTTAAACTTGCCAAAGAAGCTCCATTGGGATTTGCTTTTTCAAAAGAAATTATGCGATTACTGGAGTCAGCATTTATTATTGCAGGAATCCATCATCCCGAGCAGGCAGGAGGCGAAAAATGGATTGAATTGGTTCGGGCTGAGTCTTATCAGACCGGCGATGTTCTGAGAGGTGAATATCGCCATTCGCAAGCAGAGGAGAATCGCTTTTTTGAAACTGAGAAGGCCTATAAGAAAGCCTTGTTCAAGCTGGGTTGTTTGCCTTTGAAAGCTATCCGAACCCCGCAAGGAGGCAGTATTCATTATGCCGGCACTTTGCCTTTTTCTGATTCAGATCAACCGTTTCATATTCAACGAAATGGACGTTTAAATGGATTTCAAAAGGTATTTGTAGGAGACGGTTCCGGTTTCCGCTATCTTCCCGCTAAGGGGTTAACATTGAGTCTGATGGCTAATGCTTTTTTAGTAGCAAATGCGGCAATGGAGCACTAGGGCTTTTCAAGGTGAGCCTTGGGCAAATACGTCTAGGTATTTTTAGGTTAAGTTTTCATTCCAACTAGTATAGGGTATTTTAAAATCCTTCATCGTTCTTGATTGACTTTTTTTTAATACCTTGTATGCGGGCCCCCTCCGCCCAACAATTGTTTGGCTAAACTTCGAGCAACTTGCATGGGCGTTCGGGTCACGCTTTCGGCTGTAGTCCTCGTCGCACTTGGCTAGCGCCGCATGCTCCTGTGGGCTACTTGCCTCAATCGTTGCCCGAGGTGCAAGCCTAAAGTATGGTGCATGGAATTGAAGTTTTTAGGTAAACAGGCTTATTCTGCCACCTTGTTTTCTATTTTCTGACAAACAACCAAAGTTATGGAATTGCACGGTATTTTCGGGTAGGGATAGAAGTGGAAAGCCCACAGCTAACCGCGGCGTTAGCCAAGGTTGGCGAGGACTTGGAACGGATAGCCCGGGCCTGAGCCATTCTAAAGCCTGAGATAAAATGGAATGTTATGCGAAGGCACCCGCATCCAAGAAATTTAAAATTGGAGCTTTTTACAACTTATAATTCCAAAAGGGAGCCTGCTATTTTTTGAACTAAAAGGCTGATTTTAAACGAAAGTGATAAGATTTTTCTTAAAAAAGACAGGTTTGGAAAATGAACTCTAAATATTGCTAACTTTGCCGATTGGTGAATTCATTGAGACGATTTATATTATTTGTATTACTTGGATTAACGCTTGGTTCGTGTAGATATTACAACCAGAACCGCATGTTAAGAACGGATAATTTTTATCCTTATTCGGTATTCGATACTACAGCGGTTATCAAAAATTACCGTCTTACCCCAGGTGATTGGATTCAGTTTAATGTTACTTCCAACCGCGGATCGGTCTATGTTTCAGGGTTAACCAATCGAATTCAGGAGAACAATAATTTTATGGCCAAGGTGGAGGAAGATGGTTTTGTAAAATTGCCATCGGTAGGAAGAGTTTATTTGCAAGGTTTAACCTTTAGACAGGCCGAATTGATGTTGGAAGATGAATATTCCAAGTATATAAATGACCCTTTTGTGACTTTGCAATTTTCGAATAAGCGAGTTTTTTTGTTTATTGGAGGCTTAGCTTCGGTGGTTCAATTGAAGTACGACAATACCACCTTGTTTGAAGTGTTAGCAACATCGGGAGGTTTACCGGAAAATGCAAAAGCATATAAGGTTAAAATCATACGAGGCAACCTCAGCGATCCTAAGGTGTATATTGTGGATTTAAGTCAGTTAAAAGGGCTTAAAAATGCCGACTTAGTAATGCAAGGCAACGATATCATTTATATTGAAACCCGCAGAAACATTGCAGGTCAGACCTTACAGCAAATTACGCCATGGGTGTCGATTTTGTCGACTCTCTTGTTAACTTTTACATTGATTAAGACCTTAACAAAATAGATGGCGCCTCCAAAGAAAATTTCTTATTTCAATGATAATTTCGATTTAGGATTATTTCTGCTTATTTCGAAGAAGAGTTTGTTATGGATTTTGCTGTTTTTCTTGTTTTGTACCACCATAGCCTTCATTTATTTGAGGTATACGGAACCGGTATATGAAACCAAAGCCATCATTCAGCTTAATTCGAGTCAAACAACGACCAAGCTATTGCAGGTCTCGAACTTTTATGATGAGAGTATTTATAAAGAGATAGAGTTATTAAAATCTTCGGAGTTTCTGTTAAGGGCCGTTTCCAGTTTGGATTTGGATATTTCTTATTACAAAAAGGGCACTGTTTTGAATTATGAGGTTTATAAATCATGTCCATTCAGGGTGGGATACCGATTAAAGAATGGAGATATTTATAATCTACCAATTTATTTGGAATTTTTTCAGGACAGAACGGTAGAGGTTAAATACCGGGTTGGTGATGTTCAATACAATACCAGGGTTCCGATTAAGGATAGTATTGATGTAAAGCATTTGAAATTCAAGCTTGAGTTTTCGAATTTGAATCGCATTTTAGAAATGCAGAATGATGGCAATCAGTACTTTTTTGAGTTAAACAATCCGAATTTAAAAATGGCGAATATTTCCACTCCATTAACGGTGGAAGTTTTAAACGAGGTAGCAAAAACTATTCGAATTTCATTTAGGGGTAAGAATCCTGAAAAGACAGCGGATATGGTGAATGCCATTGCCAATGATTTTATTTCATACGATGTAGAGAACAAAGAAAAAAGTGCAGATAATGTTTTAAGGTTTTTGGATGATCAATTGGCTTTGTTGTATGACAAGTTAATGGAGACCGAAGAGCAATTGAATCAATTTAGAACCCAGTATGGGATAGTGGATGAAGGTGAGAATGGTGCCGGACGCACACCCATACCAATTAATTCGAAAAGTTTAGAATACCTGAATAAGATTGACGATATCAATGATGCAATCTTGAGTTTAGAGTTTGATATTGATTTATTGGTAAAGGTTAAAAATGAAATTGGTTCTAATTTAGAATCGGTGGATGTTAGCAAAGCTTTAACAGGCATTTCTTTGGCAAAATTGCAATATTCATTTACTAATCAGCTTCAAACCTTAAATCAATTGCAACAGGAGCGTGAAAAGTTGCTGTTTGATGTTACGGCCAATAACGATCTTATCAGGCGATTGGATTATCAAATAAAGATTCAAAACAAACTGATTCTGGATGGTATAGATAATGCGATTAAACTGGGAGATAAGCAAAAGTCTGATTTGAAGTCTAAGTACAAAGTATACCAGGAGAAAATCAGGTTAGAGAAAGACACAACTCAGAGTTTGGATTATGATGCGATAGAGTATTCAAAACTAAACCGAATTTACACTGTAACAGAAACCTTTTATAATGATTTGGTAACTAAAAAGGCTGAATATTCAATTACAAAAGCCGGATATACACCAAACAATCGCTTGTTAGAACGGGCAATTATTCCGGAGGTACCTATTTCGCCCGACAAGAAGGTAGTGATACTTGCAGCCATGGTAGCATCCATATTGTTAAGTGTATTTTTGATTACGATTCGATATTTGTTGTACAATGATATTACCACCATTAACGATATAATTCGGTACACCCAAACTCCGATTTTGGGGATGGTGCCGAAGTATAAAAAGGAAATTCCCAACTCTCAATTATTGGTGGATAAAAGTCCAAAGTCGGGAATTTCGGAGGCATTTAGGTCGCTGCGAACCAATTTGCAATACATATCCAATCAACCCGGGTCAAAGATTATTTCCATTACTTCGACAGTATCGGGAGAGGGGAAAACTTTTATAGCTATTAATTTGGGTGGAATTATAGCCTATGCAGGGAAGAAGGTAATTATTATCGATACGGATATGCGTAAACCTAAGATTCACCTTGGATTTGACGTTGCCAACTTAAAAGGGATGAGTACCATTTTAATTGGAAAGGATTCGTATAAAGATTGCATACAATCAAGTAGTTTAGAGAATCTGGATTTTATTACGGCAGGGCCTATACCACCAAACCCTTCCGAGTTAATTATTTCAACCAATTTTACGAATCTTCTTAAAACTCTGAAGGAAGAATACGACGTAATTATTATTGATAACCCACCGGTTGGAATAGTAACCGATGGTATTTCAAATATTTTGTTGGCAGATTATCCTATTTATGTGGTTAGGTCGAATTATTCTAAGAAAGCATTTATTGGGAATATTGAGCGTTTGGTCAATGAGAATAATGTGAAGCCATTGAGTATTGTATTAAACAGTGTAGATACATCCCGTGCTTCGTACGGTTATGGGTATGGTTATGGGTATGGTTATGGCTACGGTTATGGGTATGGTTATGGTTATGGGTATGGCTATGGATATGGAGGAGGTTATGGTTACTATGAAGAAAGCCAAAGCAGTAAGGATAAAGAAGAGGGCTTTTTTAAAGGACTTTTCAATAAGAAGAATAACAAGGAAAATTCAAGTGAATAGCTAGATATCAATGGAAATTATTAAAACCGAAATTGAAGGTGCGTTTATCATCAAGCACGATGTTTTTGGAGATTCGAGAGGTTTTTTCATGGAATCTCATAACCAACAGAAGTTTTTGGAAATGGGTATCAACGATGTTTTTGTTCAAGACAATTTGTCCATGTCCAAAAAAGGAGTGGTTCGTGGCTTGCATTTTCAATTGCCGCCTTACAGTCAAACCAAGTTGGTAAGAGTAATAACCGGTGCAGTAATTGATGTAATTGTTGATTTGAGAAAAGGCTCAAAGACCTACGGAAAACATGTGAAGGTTGAGCTTAGCGAGGAGAATAAGTTGTCGTTGTATGTGCCACCATCGTTTGCTCATGGTTTTACTTGTTTGAAGGATGATACCATTTTTTCATACAAATGTTCGAATTATTATAACAAGGAATCAGAACGTACAATTCAGTGGAATGACTCCACATTAAACATAGATTGGGAAACAAGCAATCCTATCTTTTCTGACAAGGATAAGGTGGGATTATCATTTGAGAATTTTAGCAGTCCGTTTTAGAACGTTTTGTTTGAATCTTGAATTAGTATATTTGTAGTAGTTCCCCTTTATTTAAACGATTTGACTAGAGATACTTATACCATCGTTATTTACATTGGATATTTCTTTCTTGCCGGAATTTTTTCATTCTTGGTGAATGGATTGTTTCTGCAATTTGCTTCCAATTTAGGGATGAGGAATAATTCTGATCACCTTATCAGATGGAGTTCTACGACGAAACCTGCACTTGGAGGTGTTTCATTTTTTATCTTGTTTTTATTGTCTATTGCTTCTTATTCTATCTTTTTTGAAGAGAATAAATTGCTATATAATCCTAAGTTTCTTGGTTTTTTAGCGGCATCGGTATTGGGGTTTTTAATAGGTTTAGCGGATGATGCCTACAATACCAAACCTATTTTAAAGTTGGGTGGACAATTAGCTTGTGCGGTAATTTTGGTGATTAGCGGTAATAAAATTGTCTTCTTTGGAAACGAGATTTTAGATATAGGATTGACATTTTTTTGGATAATCGGGCTTATGAATTCCATCAATATGTTGGATAATATGGATGGTATAACTTCAACGGTTTCCATTAGTATCATCTTGTCTTCATTGTTCATTTTGCTTTGGAAGAACGATTTATACAATCCTGATATTATTTTGTTGGAAGGGGTATTGTGTGCCTTAATTGGATTTCTGTTTTATAACTGGAATCCCTCAAAAATGTATATGGGCGATACCGGAAGTCAGTTTCTAGGCGTATTTCTGGCTGCTATTGGAATTAACTATTTTTGGATGGGACATGAAGCTCAGGGATATCGAATTCAAACCAAGCAGTTTATTGAGCCATTGTTAATTTTTATGATTCCCATTATTGATACTACCATTGTAACAGTTAACAGACTTCTTAGAGGTCAATCTCCAATGGTTGGAGGACGGGATCATACAACCCATCATTTGTCATACATGGGATTAACCGACAGGCAAGTGGCCCTAACTTTTTTCGGATTATCATTTATTTCCTTCTTAGGCTTAATGATGATTGAGTTCTTCATTACCGACTGGGGATATACCCAACTAATAGTTTTCTTCCTATATTTCTTAGGCCTGCTTGGTACAATGTTTTACATTACCAAACGTTATAAACAACCCACCAAGAAATAGTTTTAGAAATTAACCCTAGCTACATATTCCATGAATAACAATAAGCCCATTTTGGCCTTTGTTTTATTGCTTTTTTCTTTGCTTATATTTTCCTTGTTTAATTTTTCATCTCACAAGGACGATAAGCTATACAGCGATTTATTTAATAATAACTACCGTATATTTTCAGTTCAACTTCCGGAAAAACTGGATTTTTGTGGAGAGCATGTTCCTTTGCATAGTTTTGATGTTCGTGAAAGGTTGGATAGAGAAATGTTGGTTAATGTTTACTGGCAATCTCAGACTTTGTTATTTCATAAGCGCGCGGCCAGGTGGTTTCCGGTTATTGAACCTATCTTAAAGAAAAACGGGGTTCCGGAGGATTTTAAGTATCTTTCTTTAATTGAAAGCGGATTTGTTAATGTGGTTTCACCTTCTGATGCAGTGGGATTTTGGCAATTTTTAGAAGAAACAGGAAAAAGGCATGGTTTGGAAGTGAGTCCGGAAGTAGATGAGCGTTACAGCGTTGAAGCTTCTACAGAGGCAGCCTGCAAATATCTAGTAGAAGCCAAGCAAAAGTTAGGATCCTGGACTATGGCCGCAGCTTCTTATAATATGGGAGTGAGCGGAATTCGTAAACATATAGAATATCAAGGGAATCAGAATTATTACGACTTGATGTTGAACATGGAAACCTCCCGTTATGTTTTTCGAATTTTGGCGATAAAGGAAATTATGGAACATCCGAAGAAGTATGGCTTTTTTATTCGGAAAAAGGATCTTTATCCTCCAATCAAGACCAAGAAATTAGCCGTTGATTCAAGCATAAGTGACTTAGCAAGTTTTGCAAAGTCACAATCAGTTAGTTACAAAATACTTAAGTTGTTTAATCCTTGGTTACGCGATAAGACCTTAACGAATAAAACAGGTAAGGTTTATTCGATACAACTACCATTACCGGGTTATGAAAATTACGATGATTTATTGGATGAAGTTGAATCAAGGGCCATCGATTCTGCCTATGCGATTGATTATGAAGAATTAATGGGGCCTCAACGGGATGAATTTGCTACCTTAAAGGTTCACAAGGTAAAATCAGGAGAAACTGTTGAATCCATAGCTAGAATGTATGATTGTGAGCCAAGTCAAATTCGGGAAAGAAATAAGCTTAAACCTTCTGAGCAGCCGGCAGTCCATACTGAACTTATTATTGCTTGCTAAAATGTGTATCTTGGAACAGTATTTGAAAAGAAGAACCGATACAACCAGTAAGTATTTTAGTTTTTTTGTTTAAATACTTGTAAATCAATATAAAAGTGTCGTTTTGTGATCGATTCATTTCATTGATAGAAATTCGAGGTTTTCGTTTTTTTTCATCTTCAAACATTCCGAAATGGGGGTTTGTTTTTCTATTTCTGTTTTTTTATGAATTTAGTTTTTCTCAATCAGACCAAATTAGGGTTCACGGCACCTTAGTTGATTTATTGGGTGAGTCGCAGTTTAATAAGGTTATGGTGATAAACAGGCGGACTTCTACCGGAGTATTTGGTAGCCTAACAGGTGAATTTACCATTTCAGTTAAACGATCTGATACCATTTCAGTGCATGCCTTGGGTTATTCACCTTCCCGAATTTGTTTCAAGGATAGTTCAGCCAATAAAACTGATTTTGAGGTTAGAATTGTAATGTATAGACTCAATATACGATTGGATGAAATTGTATATGTTGCACCCAGAAGCCTTGACCAAATACAAAAGGATATCGAAAAGTTAGGGGATAAACGTCTTTATAAAGAAACGCCAGAAGTGTCGGATGTTTTGCAAAGTCCTATAACTGCATTGTATGAGCGTTTTAGTCATTTTGAAAAGCAAAAGGCTGAGGCTCGCAGACTTCAGAATGAAAGCAATCGTAAAAAGCTCTTAAAAGAATTGTTACGTATTTATGTAACTGCTGAAATATTGGATTTGGAGGATTGGGAGTTCGATGACTTTATTAATTATTGCAATTTCGATGATGAGTTTGTAAAAAGTTGCACTCAATATGAACTTGTTATTGCTGTGAAGCGCAAGTATGATCGATATATGGAAGTTCGCAAGTATTAACGTATGGAATTGCTTTTTGAGTAACAACTATCCTTATTTTTGTCCAAAGCTATTTTTTTGAGAACATATACTAGCATAAAATCTTACCTATTTGTTGCAGTTGTATTTCTGTTGACAGGATGGGAAGCCAAAGCACAACAGAAAGAGAAAGATTCTGATGGGAATGAAGTTGTAATGGATATGCGTGCCCGACAGGAGCTTATTGCCTTTATGGATGCCTGCAAGGAAAGGTCTTTAGGGAATAAGGAAGAAGCTGCAAGGAAGTTTTATGAGGTATTAAGTGTTAATCCTAAAAACGGGGTTGCGAGGTATGAATTGGCGAAGTTAATAGAAGAGAAAGGCTTGCACGCTGAATCTTTGGCATTAATTGACCAGGCATTGGATACCGATCCTCAGAATGTATTTTACTTGGATTTTAAAGGTGATTTGCTAGGTAAGTTGGGTAAATTGAAAGAGTCAATCAAGGTATATGAGAAAATAATTAAGATTCAGCCAAGTAATTTGGAAGTGCTTTATAAAATTGCTGATTCTTGGTTGGTATCAGGTAGTTATGAAAAGGCAATCGAAGGATACAACAAGGTGGAAGCCATCGTTGGAGTTGATGAGCAACTCAGTATTCAGAAGGAAAAAATTTGGTTGCAACTGAATAAATTGGATAAGGCAGAGTTTGAAATTCGCCAATTAATTGATGCGTATCCCGGGGAAGTAAGGTATTATACTATTTTGGCCGAGCTATACAGGGCCAATAATTTGCCGGATAAGGCCTTTGAGGTTTATCAGAAGGTTGAGAAAATTGCACCTGAAGATGCCTATCTTAATATGCAATTGGCCGATTATTATCGAATTAAGGGCGAAAAGGAGAAGTCGTTTTCATATTTGAAAAAGGCATTTGCTAATAAGAACCTAGATATCGATACCAAAATGAAAGTTTTGATATCATATTATACCCTTACCGAAAAGAACCCTATTTTAAAAGGTCAAGCTTATGAATTGTTGGAGGTGTTAACTGCCACCCATCCAACCGATGCCAAATCTTATGCTGTTTATGGGGATTTTTTAGTGAGGGATGACCGATTTGCGGAGGCCAGGACCCAATTTTCGAAATGTTTGCAACTTGATAAAAAAAGGTATCCTGTTTGGAGTCAGTATTTTGTAATTCTAAACCAATTGGGGCAAACTGATTCCTTGGTTGCCGCTGCAGCAGAAGCCATTGAGTTATTTCCTGTAGAATCGTTTAGTTATTTAATGAAGGGTGTGGCAGAGCTTCAATTAAAGCGACCTAAGCAAGCAATAGAAACTTTACAATCAGGAAAATCTCTGGTGTTTGAAAAGCCTGAACTTGGGCAATTTTGGACCAGTATGGGAGATGCCTATAATGAATTGGCTGAACATAGTAAGAGTGATAGTTGTTATATTCAAGCTTTAAAATTGGATCCCAATAATGCCAATGTATTAAATAACTTTAGTTATTACCTGTCGTTGCGAAAAATGGATTTGGAAAAGGCTAAGGAGATGTCGCAAAAGTCAAATGAATTGGAACCAAACAATTCATCATACCAAGACACTTATGGTTGGATTTTATTTCAGTTGGGTGATTATTCCAATGCAAAAATTTGGATTGAGAAAGCGATAGGAAATGGGGGGGAGAACAATGGTACTTTGTTAGAACATTTGGGCGATGTGGAATCCAAACTGGGAAATGCTTCAAGAGCAGTTGAGTTATGGCAAAAGGCCAAAAGTACCGGAGAGCATTCGGATTGGATAGACAAAAAAATAAAAGAAGGAAAATACTTCGATAAGTAAGTTATGGTAAGTTTTGAAACCTTAGTTCATTGGCCTATAGTGCCAGTTTTGTTTTCCTGTTTTTGGTCTATTCTTTTTTTGCAATCCGGATTAGACAAAATTCAGGATTGGAAAGGGAATTTGGATTGGTTAACCGGGCATTTTTCGAAATCGATATTTTCCGGACAGGTAAAGGTATTATTAGCCTTATTGACGTTGACGGAGTGTTTAGCCGGTTTTTCTTCTTTCCTAGGGATTGGCGCAATTGTTTTATATGGAAATTATCTGTTTTCTTTTATTGGGGTAGTGTTGTCCGGAATAGCCTTGATTATGCTTTTTTTAGGTCAACGTATTGCCAAGGATTATGCGGGAGCTGCATCGTTAGTTCCGTATTTTTTGGCAGCGGTTTTTAATTTGTGGTTACTAAGCACCCTGAGTTAATACAATAATTGAATTGTGACTACCGGAATGGGTATATCCGAATCTAGGCCTGGTTTTCAGGTAATTTTGAAATGAAAGTAAATAAGAATCTGCCAAAATTATTCTTCAGAACTACCTGGAAGTAAGGCTTGAGCTGTTGGGTCTGTGCATTCGCCCAATTGACCTAAACCAATGGAATTGTAATAGTTGTTAAATAGATTGGTTACTATTTGGTTACGTAACCATCCACTTTCAACGCCCAAAACGATGGTAATCACTCTGTAATCGCAGCGGTGGCTTGTTGCACACAGGCAAAACATAGCGCTGCGTGTGAAACCGGTTTTTAAGCCATCAACTTCTTCGGAATAGGTAGAAACTAATTTATTTTTATTTTCATACACAAAGAGGGAACGTCCGTTGTGCACACTTTCCATTTTCTTTTTGGTAATGGAAAGAATTTCTTCGTGTTTAAGTAATTCTTTGGCCAATACTAAAAGGTCCGCAGGGGTTGAATAATTGTCTTCGTGGCCTTTACCAACCGGTAGTCCTGTACAATTATAGAATTTAGTTCCAAGCATACCAAGATCAAATGCTTTCAAATTCATTCGTTGAACAAATTTTTGTTCCGATCCGGCATTCAACTGGGCAAGTAAGTAAGCAGCATCATTTCCTGAGGCTATCATAGCTGCATTCAACAATTCTTCAATGGTAACTTTAATCCCTGGATTTAAATAAACTTTGGATCCTCCAATCCAACTAGCCTCTTTGGTAACAGAAACCAGGCTATCCCATTTTAATCTGCCGCTTTCAATATCTTCTAAGGTAATTAAAGCAACCATCATTTTGCTAAGTGAAGCAATGTTGCATTTATTCGTTAAACCTTTAGCCCAAACAATTTTATTTTCATTCACATCGAAAACCAAACCTGCTCGAATGTTTTCGGGTTTATAAGCCAATTCAGGACGAATGTCCATCCGAATAGATTCTTCCTCATTGAATTTTTCATTGGAAGAATTGGAGGAAATTTCACCAACTCCTGTTTTTCCCGGTGTGTAACTAGGGAAAATTAGAATTAAAGTACAAAAGAGTAAAAACTGAAAAATGTTTCTTATCATTCTCTGCCTGATTGATTGGTGGGAAAGAGGTTTAGATAGTTTATTAATGTTCAGTCGCAATGATACTAATTGATTTTCTTACGCAAATTAACCGCAAAGGTTGTTATTAACAAAACTTTGTTAGTGGTTAATAACCTCTAGGAACGTTTGTTTTCCTGTAAAATTGCCTCAGCGGTAACTAAATCAATGGGTGTTGTAATTTTGATATTTTCACGTTCACCTGGTATAAAATGGGGTATAAATCCGGCTTTTTCAAAGACCATGGTGTCGTCGGTTATATGTTCGGAGTAAGCAGTTTTTTGATAGGCTTCCATAAGGAGACTTGTTGAAAACACTTGTGGTGTTTGAACTGCGCGAATTAAGTTTCTGTCAAAAGCTTCCCAATGATTATTGTTTGACCACCGAAGAGAGTCGTTGAGAGGAACCAGAGGAATAGCTGACCCCTTATTTTCAGCCTGGGAATAGGCTAGCATGATTAGGTTTTCACTAGCCATTGGTCTAACCCCATCATGGATAGCTACAACACCGGAAGCCGGAATGGAATTTAATCCGTTTTTTACGCTTTCGTATCGGGTGGACCCTCCGGGAATGAGTGGTATTTGTTTAAGATGGTCAGGGGCCAGGGAATTCCAGGTTGGGAAGTGAGATGGAGGTATAACCAGTCTGATTTTTTCCGGACTAGAGAGGCATTGAAGGAAAAGTTCGAGGGTATGTACCAAAATGGGTTTACCTCCGAGGGTGAGGAATTGTTTAGGAAGCTCTGATCCCATCCGTTGACCGGAGCCTCCTGCCACCACAATGGCCCACCTTTCCATATTAAAGGATTAACATGGCGTCACCATAAGCAAGGAATTGATAACCTTCCTTAATAGCTTCGCGGTATGCTTCGAAAGTAAATTCGTAACCGGCAAAGGCGCAAACATTCATCAACAAAGTAGATTGCGGTTGATGAAAATTAGTTATTAAACAATTCGAAACCTGGAAATCGTATGGTGGGAAGATAAATTTATTGGTCCAACCATTGAAAGATTTTAAGTGACCGGTTGTAGAAACGCTGGTTTCCAAGGCACGAAGTGTAGCCGTTCCGATGGAGCAAACTTTTTTGCGTTCGTCTTTGGCTTTATTAATGATGGTAACCATATCATCCGGAATGATTAATTGTTCCGAATCCATTTTGTGTTTGGTTAAATCTTCTACTTCCACCTGGCGAAAGGTTCCTAATCCCAAGTGCATGGTAATTTCAGGCAGGTGAACCCCTTTGATTTCGAGGCGCTTTAAAAGTTCACGGCTAAAGTGCATTCCGGAGGTTGGTGCAGCAACTGCTCCTTCGTGTTTAGCAAAGATGGTTTGAAAGCGAAATTCATCTTCCGGTTCAACCGGACGCTTGATGTAGCGTGGAAGTGGAGTTTCTCCTAATTTGTAGATACGACGTTTGAATTCATCGTAACCTCCATCGAAAAGAAAGCGAAGTGTTCGGCCCCGAGAGGTGGTATTATCAATTACCTCAGCCACTAATTCGTCGTTATCGCCAAAGTATAGTTTGTTACCAATTCTAATTTTACGAGCCGGATCTACCAAAACATCCCAAAGCAAGGTTTCTCTGTTAAGCTCACGTAACAAAAAGACTTCAATTTTTGCCCCTGTTTTTTCTTTGTTACCATACATTCTGGCAGGAAAAACACGGGTATTGTTCAAAATCATCACATCCCCATCGTCAAAATAGGATAATATATCTTTAAAAACCTTGTGTTCAATGGTTTTTTTCTTGCGATCCAAAACCATCAAACGGCATTCGTCACGGTTTTCGGCTGGATATTCTGCGATTAATTCTTGTGGAAGTTTGTAGCGAAATTGAGAAAGCTTCATGCGCTTAGGTGCTAATAATGAATGAGTTAAGCTTAATTAGTGAGGAAGTATATTATCCCCAAAAAAGTTTGCAAAGATATAATTATTCCAAAAGCAAACAAGGTCAATTTTTATGACCGGCTAAGAATATTTTAATTTATTCCGATTTTGTGGTAGAAACCGGGTTTAATCGAGGGTCAATCAGGTTGTACCAAATTACCGACCAAATGATATAGAATACAATAATTATTGGAGTAGCATTAAAGTGGAAAATGGCAACCATGATTGCTGCTACGGCAAGAAATACATACCTGTTTAAATTGGTTCTCCAGCCGAAATCCTTAAATTTTAAAGAAAATAATCGAATTTCACTAACCAGTAAAATGCTCATAACCAAGCTTAATCCGCATAAAAAGGCCGGGTGGTAGATAATATCTACGTAGATTAATTTTTCTGAGAATTTAATTAATGTTGGTAAGTGGAAATGTAAAAGTAGTGGAAACGAACAAACTAATAATGCATTTGCCGGTGTAGGTACACCGATAAAATCTAGCGCTTGTCTGGGATCTATATTGAATTTTGCCAATCGTAATGCTGAAAATGCAGCAATAATGAAAGGGAAATACTTCATGAAAGGAAATTGGGTAAAGACGTAATAGCTTGACCAATTAAAATTCATGCTTTGTTGAAGCAGGTGATAAACAATAACGCTGGGAGTAACACCAAAGGAAACCACATCGGCCAAGGAGTCGAGTTCTTTACCTATTGGACTGGAGGCATTGAGTAAACGTGCGGCAAATCCGTCGAAGAAGTCGATAATTGCTGCTACATAAACATAGATAGCAGCGTCGGCTAATTGTCCGTCAAAAGCCTTTACAATAGCCATGCATCCACACAGCAAGTTGCAACAGGTTAAAATATTGGGTATGTGATTGCGAATTCCCAAAGCGGGGGCGAAGATACATATTTGAACCGGTTAAAGGTCAAAAGGTTTCTTAAAACTATACTTTGCTTTGTTTTACGCCTGCAGGAAATACCCTGAAGCAGTTGATTGGTGCAACTATTGGAAGTTTGTGGGTAGTTTAACCTAATATGAAATCATCAGGCGCTTCTTACTGAAAGGACAGAGTGCGTTTTTTGGGTTTTGCACCTCGGGTAGGGATAGAAGTGGAAAGCCCACAGACGACCGCGGCGATAGCCAAGGGCGGCGAGGACTTGTAACGGATAGCCCGGACCTGAGCCCACGTAAGGTTGGTTAAAATGAAAAAGGTATGCGAAGGTACCCGCCTAAAAATTGTCTTAAAAAGGAAATTATTCCTTGAAAACACTGGTTTTAAAGTAATCGGAATGTGATTTTGATACCAACTATGGTCACGTAAATAAAGCCTGAAATGGCTAATAGCATGAGAATGAGGTACAGATAATTGAATTTTTCGAGCTTGCCTGTTGATTTGTGAACTGCAATTACACCTTTGGTACCCAATGAGTTGAAGTATGCGATTAACAACATAAATAAACCGGATGAAAGGGTGAAAACGTTTTGAAAGATGTTAAATTCTCTGTTTACCAGGAAGACGATGAAGGTGCCGATAAGCATGGGGCCCAATGCCAATTGGTTAATAGAACGGGCCTTTTCATCGTTGTTGGATACCTGTAATCTGGAACCGGCCATTTTAAGGATAGGTTCAGTGAAAATAAATCCGGTTAAAAATAGCAAGGCCGCTGCAAGGAAAGCCATGATGAATTTATTGGCAGTACCGATATAAAACCATGCAGCAACAATTCCTAATCCTTGCCAGGTGCCTAAACCACTGATACTCGTGATGGGGATAAAAATTACTTTGGAATAGAAAATGATTAGAGAATTGCAAGCTACCCAAAGCAGGAAAAGGCGAAAATCTTTTCGAATACCTTGTAAAATTTGAAAGAATAGGAAGGCGAAAATTCCGACAAACAAGCAGAAAATAGGACCGGCGGAATAAGTTCTGGTAACGGACCAAAGGTTCCATATGCCGGGCTCGTAGTAATTGGCATATTTAATGGCGTAGAGAAAAACAGTGGGCTTTAAGTTGTAGTGTGTTGCAATTAATCCTGTTAATATTTCTTGAGCAAAGAAAAGTAACAGGTAAGAAGTAACCATCATCATGGTTGAATTAACCATGGGCAAAAGGTCGAATTTCCACAGGTCGCGTCGAAAACGAAGCGTTTTAACACCTTCAATGAATTCTTTGACCCTTTCTTTAAATGGGGTTTTTTCAACCTTGAATTTTTTATCGAGTTGGTTTTCTTCGGAGTAAAATTCAACTTGTTTTTGGAACCATTTAGAAAGGTTGAATCGTTTTTTAGGTTGATTGAGATCGGTTTTTCCAAAGGAATCTTCCCAATAGCGTTTTAATCTTTCCCTAAAGCTAATTTTGGTTTTCCTTTTTTTGGTAAGATTAGCTTTGAAGTCATCTTTGCTTTTAACATCTTCCAACATTTCATTCAAGAAGCCGGATATGCCTTTGGATTTGCGCCGACGCTTGGGTTGTCCTTCAAATTTCTTTTCAGGAAATTGTGATTCCCAAAGGTCTACCCAAAAGTCTTTGAATTTTTCCCAACGTGTTCTCCGTCTTCTCTTTTCGGTCATGGCTTACAGGCTTTCTTTTTTAACTTAATTTTTTGTCCGGCTTGTAGCGGTTGTCGGGTATCCAATTGATTCCATTTAAGTAGAAATTTAGTCTTAATTCCATAGTGTTGAGCGATATCCCAAATGGTTTCTCCGCTGAGTACAGAATGGCATCCAACATTGGATTTTCTACGTTTAGGTTGTAAATATATAATTTCTCCTTCAATTGGTTTTTTCTCTTTGGGAAATTCGTTATAACGAGGTATTTCCCAGTTTCCCATTCCGAATTCTTGAGTTATGGCTTCGTAGGTATCACCGCTTTTTACTTTTATTGCTTTGATATTGTTGATAATATAAACTTGTCGGGAAGCAATTGATGCTTTTTCATTTTTAGTCTTGGCAGGTGTGTCGGATAATATTGGAGTTTGGTCTGGGGTATTGGGTATTTGGTCTAAAAGGTCCAATTCGTGCAAGGACCATTGTTCAATAATACGGATGAGTAATTCGGGGTATTTGGGGTTGGTGGCATAACCTGCGTCTTTGAGTCCCTTAGCCCAAGCTTTGTAGTTTTTTCGATCGAGTTTAAACAGGCTGGCATATCTTTCTCTTGTTTTTAGAAATTGGGAATGGTCTTCGTAACTTTCTTCAGCTTGTTTATATTTTCTAAAGCATTCATTTTTAGCATCATCATCTTGGTGATAGGTTGGTCCCTCCCATTCACCATGGCATTTGATACCGAAATGATTTTTTGCTTCACGTGCTAATTTGCTATTTCCATTGCCTGATTCCAACATTCCCTGGGCGAGTGTTATGCTTGCCGGAATTCCATATTGGAGCATTTCCCGAACGGCAATAGATTTATAGGTATTAATATATTCCTGTTCTGTAATTGTTTGTTGGGAAAAGGCAGTTACACCAATGCAATGGAGTAGAATAAAAAGGAAGAACCGATTAACCATCTTGCTAAGAAAGAAAGGAAGTATATAGGCTTTGGGTAAAATGTTTTCAATTTTCCAACAAGAGTTTGTTTACCGAATTGGATGATGATGTATGTGCAATTGAAGGTTCAAGTTGTTTTTGGAATGTATGACTTTTCAGAAAATGAATAGCTTTTCAAATTTGTTTCTGCCGGTTTCTTAGGTTTAAGAATCTATTTATTTTAAAATACTTGGTATGCGGGCCCCCTCCGCCCACCTTTTTTAGTGCAAAATCCAAAAGAGCCGGCATAGGCGTTCGGGTCACGCTTTCGGCTGTAGTCCTCGTCCCCCTAGGCTAGCGCCGTCGGGGTCCTGTGGGCTACTTGCCTCTATCGTTGCCCGAGTCGAAACCTCAACCTTTGATAGGTTTACCCATGTTTTGGGTGAAATAGTCCCAATCCTGTTTTGAAAATTACCGTGATAAACGCCGGAGCAAAAACTGTTTTGGCAAAATTGGGTTAAAAGAAAGGGTTGGGAAAAAAAAAGGCCGATTGATTCCTCAATCGGCCTTTAGCAAGAAGTTATGAATTACATGTTGGCTATAATTTCATCGCCAAATTCAGAGCATTTCAACAAGGTTGCTCCTTCCATTAGGCGGTGGAAGTCATAAGTAACACGTTTTTTAGCAATGCTACGTTCGATTCCTTGGTAAATTAATTGGGAAGCTTCAACCCATCCGAGATGTTCAAACATCATGGCACCTGAAAGGATAACAGAACTTGGATTTACTTTGTCTTGTCCTGCATATTTTGGAGCAGTACCGTGGGTAGCTTCAAAGATAGCGTGACCGGTTACATAGTTAATGTTAGCACCGGGAGCGATACCGATACCTCCAACCGAAGCGGCTAGTGCATCAGATACATAGTCACCATTCAGGTTAAGGGTTGCAATAACGCTGTATTCTTGAGGTCGAAGTTGGATTTGTTGAAGGAAGGCATCTGCAATGCTGTCTTTCACTAGGATTTTTCCGGCAGCCAAAGCTTCTTTTTGCGCTTGAGCAGCTGCATCGCTGCCTTGTTCTGCTTCGATACGGTCGTATTGTGCCCAGGTGAAAACTTGGTCACCAAATTCTCTTTCAGCAAGTTCATAGCCCCATTTTTTGAAACCACCTTCGGTATATTTCATGATATTTCCTTTGTGAACGATGGTTACGCTTGGTTTTTTATGCATGATAGCGTATTCAATGGAGGCGCGTATAAGGCGTTCAGAACCTTCAATTGAAACCGGTTTGATACCGATAGAAGAAGTTTCAGGGAAGCGGATTTTTTTCACTCCCATTTCGTTTTGAAGGAAGTCCATTACTTTTTTCACCTCCGGAGTTCCGGCCATCCATTCGATTCCGGCATAGATATCTTCGGTGTTTTCACGGAAAATAACCATATCAACATGTTCTGGGTGTTTCATTGGAGAAGGAACACCTTCGAACCATCTAACCGGACGAAGGCAAGTATATAAATCCAATTCCTGGCGCAAAGCAACGTTCAATGAACGAATTCCGCCACCAACCGGAGTTGTTAACGGACCTTTTATTCCAATCAGGTATTCACGAATAACATCCAGGGTTTCAGCAGGTAACCATTGTCCGGTCAGGTTAAATGCTTTTTCACCGGCATAAACTTCTTTCCAAACAATTTTCTTAGAACCGCCATAAGCTTTTTCAACAGCAGCGTCTAGAACGCGAACAGAAGCATTCCAAATATCTGTTCCGGTTCCATCTCCTTCAATAAAAGGGATAATTGGGTCATTAGGGGTGACAATTTTTCCGTCTTTAACGGTAA
The DNA here is from genome assembly GCA_019695265.1 of Bacteroidia bacterium. Taxonomy (NCBI): domain Bacteria; kingdom Pseudomonadati; phylum Bacteroidota; class Bacteroidia; species Bacteroidia bacterium. Next base: position 59,225 of record JAIBAJ010000006.1, read on the forward strand.
TTTTCGATCCGTTCATTTCAATAATTTTCTAAAAAGTTAAACAGGGGGCGAAAGTAAGATTCCTATGCGGATGGACAAGAAAAAATCGAAAAATTACCTAAAAATGATCAAATCTTAACAAAAGAAAGGGATTAACAATTAGAAGGATAAATCAGTTTTAGGAAAATCTTTTTTCAATATCTTCCATTCCCAATTTAAAATAGGTAGGTTTGCCTGTAGGGCTAATGGAAGAGTTTTCGCAGGCGAACAATTCATTGACCAGACTTTCCATTTCTTCTTGGTTTAAGCTTTGTCCTCGTTTTATGGAAGTTTTTCTAGCCAATGCTTTGGCAAGCGGTGAATTTCGGTCGTTTAAGCTGTGGCTATTGGCAAATTCCTGAATGAGGCTATCCATCAGGTCTTTTAAGTTGGTTTCCTGCATGTAAGGAGCAACGCCGTGTATAACAAAGGAGTTGGATCCAAACGGGTGTATATCAATTCCCAGGGAATGCAAAGGTTCGAGCATTTCGGTTAGTAGGGAACATTCATAAGCATTGTATTCCAAATTGACCGGAAAAAGCAATTGCTGACTAACTCCGGTATGGTTTTTAAGCATGGAGGCATAGCGTTCGAATTGAATGCGTTCATGAGCCCCTTGCTGATCAATTACCAAAATTCCACCTTTCATGGAAGTCAGGATGAATGAATTTTGAACTTGGTAAAAGGAGTGGGAAATTTCCTGAGGCTTTTCGGAACCAAGCTGTTCAGTTTTTTCATGGGGATGTTCCTGGTCTTTTTTCTCGAAGCCTTCGTAGAGTTTTTCCCAAGCCCAATTGTTTTTACTAGGTAAATTCAATTCACCTTGTTTGGGTCTATTATCGGTGGAAGGCCATTTCGGTTGAAAAGGGTTAAACGTTGGATCTACCTTGATCGTAGGAGGAATGATGGGGCGATCAGGATGTAAGGGAGGCTGGAAACTTGCCTCTTGTTCAAAATCCAAGGTAGGCGAAATGTTGTAACGGCCGAGTGAGCGTTGCACAGATGATTTCAGGATGGCGTAAATTGCTTTTTCGTCTTCAAATTTTATTTCTGTTTTGGTTGGATGAATATTGATATCCACCTTTTGCGGGTCAATTTCCAGGAAGATAAAATAGGTAGGAAAGCAATCTTGAGGCAATAAATCTTTGTAAGCTGTTTGAACGGCATGGTGCAGGTAGCTGCTTTTGATAAAGCGATTGTTGACAAAAAAGTACTGTTCACCCCTGGTTTTGCGGGCATATTCGGGTTTGCAAATAAATCCTGAAACCTGAATAATGGTGGTTTCTTCATCTACCGGAACCAGTCGTTCGTTATAATCGTTACCGAACAAGGCCATAATTCGTTGACGAATAGCAGAAGATTTCAGGTTGTAAACCTCGCTATCATTGTGGTAAAGCGAAAACTTAATGGAAGGAAATGCAAGGGTAACCCGGTAGAATTCTTCTAAGATATGTCTGAATTCCACCGCATTGGATTTCAAGAAGTTTCGGCGAACGGGAACATTATAGAACAGGTTTTTCATTGAAATGGAAGTTCCTGCCGGACATTGAATATGTTCTTGGCTTTTGGCTTCGGAACCTTCGATGATAATTTGTGTACCTAAATCATCTTCGGCTCTTCGTGTTTTCATTTCTACCTGCGAAATAGCGGCAATAGAAGCCAGAGCCTCGCCCCGAAATCCCATGGTTCGGATACAAAACAGGTCGTCTGAATTTTTGATTTTGGAAGTGGCATGTCGTTCCCAGGAAAGCCGGGCATCGGTATTCGACATCCCTTTGCCATTATCGATAACTTGAATTAAGGTACGTCCTGCATCCTTAACAATCAGTTTAATGTCTGTGGCTCCGGCATCAATGGAATTTTCAAGCAATTCCTTAACAGCTGAAGCAGGTCTTTGAACCACTTCACCAGCCGCAATCTGATTGGCTACATTGTCCGGAAGTAACTTGATGATATCCACTTTTCTCTTTTCGGACGGCGAAGGTCTTAAAATTCAATTGAAATTTTTGTGCTTTTTTAGTATATTTTTTCACAAGTACTTGATACCCCCATTCCGAACTTATACTATTTTTGTAAAACATCTAAAAGGACATTATATGAAAAGACTTATCACCCTGATTCTAACCATAGCAGGTTTTACTTCCTACGCTCAGGTTCAACTTCATTCAACTTCACCACTGCCCCCTGGAATGGGTAAAGTTGGCAATACTGTTTTAAAACCTAAGAAGGCAACCGAGAATTTAGGAAGCTATTTCCTGGATTATGAAGGGTATGATGAGTTTTTCTTCGGTCAAATTCAATCTTTTGTAAAAGTTGGATTTAATTCCTTAGATACCACAACAGGCGTAATTCGTCAGGCCATGGAAGTGTTTGATACCTTGTTAGTAACCCAGGATTATAATGATTTTCAGCCAATGGAATGGGGTGGAAATACCTTTGTTCGAATTGATACCCTATACATTATTGTTGGTCAACAAAACAATACAGGCGACACGGCGGTATTTAAAATGCGTTTGAATACTTATAAATCCAATTCCAATGCCAACGGAGCCTACCTTAGTTTAACCAATGAACTTTGGGCTGATTCTATTGCCATAGATACCAACCTTACTCCGGATCCGGATGGGTCAGGTTTTCCAATCAAAACCTTAAAATTTACTCCCGGTGTAATTACCAACCAAAAGTTTGCTGCTACCTTCGAATATTTTGGTGACCCACAAGATACCTGTTACCTGCGTTTTAGCTATGGAACAGACGGAAGTAACTGCGGAAGTTCTTCTCAAGCCTTGATTATTCCTTCTGAATTATACCCACAATCCTTTTATTCAGTAGCCCTTGGTGGTGAACCCGGCAATCCAACTCCAAGTATCTTTATTCCACGAATCAGCGGAAATTTTGGCTATTACTGGTACAATGATTGCGACAATTCAGGCGACCCATATAATACGCCGGGCGATCAATCCAGCGGGTTTTCTTCCAGTGAAAATTCATACCAAAATTGGTCTATTTGGGCAAGCGTAACTTTAATAGACTCGGTTACTGCAATGAATGAACTAAGTAATAAAGAGTTTAGTGTTTCTGCCTACCCTAACCCAGCCAAAGAGGTGGTTAATTTAAGCTATCAGGTAAAATCGGAAGGTTCGGTAAATCTTCATGTTCACAATATCCTGGGTACCGAGGTTTTGGCTGCCGAACTTGGACACAAAGGATTGGGAAAAAACACCTACAGCATGGATATTTCCGGTTTACCTAACGGAATTTATACCTATACCATGGAAATGAATGGTAAAGCGGTTACTCGCAAGTTTGTAGTGGCTCATTAAGGTTTTTTTACCTTAGAAAAGAGGCCATTCCCAATAAGAATGGCCTCTTTTGTTTTTCTTTGCACCATGAAATTATCCCGAATTCAACATCTAATCTTCCTTTCTTGTCTTTTGCTTATTGGAGCTTGTGCTAATGAAAAGAAGCAAAATGATAAACCCAAAATTGCCTACCTGGATTTATTGGAAGATGAAACCTTGGCACAAGCCAGACAAGGCTTTTGGGATGCCTTGGCTAAAAATGGTTATTCTGAAAAGGATGGAAGTCTGGAGGTGATTTATAAAAATGCCAATGGAGACCAAATGGCTTTGGTTCAGGCTTGCGATTACATGGTAAGTCAAAATGTAGATATAATTGCCACCAATCCAACCTTAAGTACAATAACAGCCGTTAAGAAATCCGGCAACATACCTGTTTGTATGATGGTTTCTCCTCGTCCCGATTTAGCCGGTTTGGCCTCTAAAGATGGAACCTGGCCTTCCCAATTGTTTGGTGTTTATGAAACCCTGGATTACATTGATTCTTCCCTGGCATTGGCCATGACCTTGCAACCAGAAATCAAAAAAATAGGATTAATTTATAACCAAAGTGAACCCCAAAGTGTAGATGCCTTCAACGAGGTAAAAAACTATTGTGCTAAAAGAGGGATTGGACTGGAAGCTCTGCCGGTTAATGCTTCTTCCGAAACCCAACAGGTTACCTCCGTACTGCTCTCTAAATCCATTGATGCTTTCTTTGCCTTGCCTGATAATGTTATTTTTGCCTCTTTCGAAACGGTGAAAAAGCTATGTGATGAAAAGAAAATCCCCATTTACACATCCGAAGCAGGTTTGGTAAAACGAGGCGCCAAAGCTAGCTTTGGAGCAGATTTTTACCAATGGGGTTATCAAGCCGGATTGCAAGCGGCTGACTACCTCAAGGATAAATCCAAGTTGCCTGCTCCACAACCGGTAAAAAACAGAATAAAAACCATCGGAAAATAAACTCCTCCACATGAATAAACAAATCATCCAATCTCCGGCAGCTCCGGCTCCAATTGGTCCCTACAGTCAGGCTGTAAAAGCAGGTAATTTTTTATTTCTTTCCGGGCAAATCGCTTTAGATCCTGCAACAGGAGAATTAAAAATGGATTCTGTGGAAGTAGAAACCCAACAGGTAATGAAGAATTTACAAGCGGTATTGCAGCAAGCAGGGTTGGATTTTAATCATGTGGTAAAAACTACCATTTTCTTGATGGATATGAATGACTTTGCTACAGTTAATACCATTTATGGGAGCTACTTTCAAGGTGATTTTCCGGCCAGAGAAACTGTTCAGGTTGCAGGACTTCCCAAGGGTGTTCGGGTTGAGATTTCAATGGTAGCGGCTGTTTAATTGCATTTTCTCATCTTGAGCAATTCCAACTTCCCCGGTTGGTGCCAAGCTTTCAACATTCTGTTTTGAAAAATTAATAATTATCCTCCTCTTTTCTTGGTAGTTCTTGCCAACTTTGAGGCATGGAAAAAATAAAAGTCGGAATATTTTTCGGAGGACAAAGCCGGGAAAGAGAAGTTTCATTTGCCGGAGGAAGAACTGTTTACGATAATCTGGATAAGGCCTTGTTTGAGCCTGTTCCTATTTTCGTTGATAGCTTTGGGCAATTCATTCTACCCGACTGGCAATATATTTACAAAGGGTCTATTCGTGATTTTTACCCTCCGGTGCATGCCATTCCATATTCCCCGGGCGAATTTCAGGTTTATGCCGAAAATTTACCGGATGCTGATTCCCTGAAAGCAAGCCTTGCCGCTTCCATAGGAAAGTTAATTCAACCAAACGAGTTAAAGTCGCTTATGGATTTGGCTTTTCTTTGTTTGCATGGTGCTTATGGTGAAGATGGTCGAATTCAAGGCCTTTTGGAATACTTGCATATCCCTTACACCGGTTCCGGAATTTTACCATCGGCCTTGGGAATGAACAAAGCAGCTCAAAAAAATCTGCTTCAAAGCACAGGTTTTAATAGTCCGGCATTTTTTGAAATAACTAAACAGCAGTGGAATCGCGAAAATGAACGCATAACTCTTTTTGAAACAGTTAAAGAGGTGGTTGGTTTCCCCTGCGTAGTGAAGGCTTCCAATCAAGGCTCTTCCATTGGAATTTCCGTACTCAATTCAGCGGATCAAACGGCATTCGAAAAGGCCGTTGAAAAGTGTTTTTTCACTAGAACCATCCTGGCTTCGGAGTGGAATGCCCTAACTGAACGTGGTAAAAATGAGTATGTGCGTACCTTGGCTGATATTCGGGAAGGAATTGGACTGCCGGTTCGTTTGGGAAATTCGGTATTGTTTCACCCCGATCAGGTTTTGGATACCTTGAAGGAGGTTTTAGCGCACCAAGAATCGGTGTTTTTGGAATCGATGGATGGTGAAAGTTCTGTTTTGGTGGAAGGGTTTATCGAAGGCAAGGAATTTTCTTGCATTGTGGTTGAAGATGAGCAAGGAAAAGCCTTGGCTTTGCCTCCAACCGAAATTAGGAAAGGAAAAGAAGTATTCGATTACCGAAGCAAATACCTTCCAGGTTTATCGAGAAAAATTACACCTATCGAGCTTCCTACCGAAACTATACAAGCCATACGACGCGAAACCGAACGCCTTTTTCAGCATTTTCAATTCGATGTTTATGCCCGAATAGATGGATTTGTTGGAAACGATGGTAAAATTTACCTCAACGATCCCAACACGACCTCCGGCATGATGCCCAGCTCGTTTTTCTTTCACCAAGCTGCTGAAATTGGGTTAAATCCTTCCCAGTTTTTAACCTATATCATTCGAACTTCCCTGGCTGCTCGTATTCGCGATTTTAAAGGGAATGGAGTTGCCGAGCCTGTTCTAAACCAATTGGATAGAGCCATTGAACACCATAAGACTCAGGCTAAGCAGAAGATCAAAGTGGCCGTTATTTTGGGTGGTTATTCTTCCGAGCGTCATATTTCGGTTGAAAGTGGACGCAATATTTTTGAAAAACTGTCTTCATCCGATAAATATGCTCCCGAACCCATTTTTCTGACCGGAAATTCCGAGAATCACCTCTTATACAAAATTCCGATTAACCTTTTGCTAAAAGACAATGCGGATGATATTAAGGATAAAATTGAGCATTTTTCAGTACACGAAGTAATTAAGGAAATTATCCATGATTGTTCTTCCATTACACTTAAATATGCTTCGGACGACGCTTTGGCCGCTCCCGAATTGCTAAGTTATTCCGATTTGAAAAATCGTTTTGATGAGGTTTTTATCGGGTTGCATGGTCGTCCGGGTGAGGATGGTGCGCTGCAAAAACAACTGGATGCTTTGGGAATGCCTTACAACGGTTCCGGAGTTCAAAGTTCTTCCATTACCATTAATAAGTATGAAACCAACGAAATTTTAGCCAAACATGGCATGAATGTAGCCAAACATTTGTTGGTGGAGAAATCCGATTGGCAAACCAATAAAGCCAAAGCCATCGAAACTATTTTATCTTGCGTTAAGTACCCTTTTATCGCAAAACCGGTGGATGATGGCTGTAGTTCTGCGGTTAGAAAAGTGAAGACTCAAGCCGAATTGGAAGCTTTTGCAACGCTAATTTTCAGAGATGGGGAAGAAATGGATACGACATCTGCCCAACTTTTAAACATTAAGCCAAAAGAGGAGTTTCCAAATAAATCCGTTTTTTTAGTTGAAGAGCTAATTTCGGCCAATGGGGCCCTGCATTTCCTTGAAATTACCGGCGGAATGTTGACCCATTACAATGCCCAAGGGGAGGTGGAATATGAATTGTTTGAGGCTTCAGAAGCGCTAAGTGAAGGAGAAGTTTTGTCGTTGGAAGAGAAGTTTTTGGCAGGTCAGGGACAAAATATTACCCCTGCCCGTTACCAATCTGATCCGGAGGCGAGGCAACAAGTTAGCGATTTTGTGAAAAGTGAGTTGATGCGTGCAGCCAAGGCCTTAAATGTGCAAGGTTACTGCCGGATTGATGCCTTTGTTCGGGTATTTGAAAACAACCGTGCCGAGGTTGTCTTCGTGGAAGTGAATTCGTTACCGGGTATGACGCCTGCCACCTGTATTTTTCACCAGGCTGCAATAAATGGTTATAAACCCTATCAGTTTATCGACCGAATTTTGGAATTTGGTAAAGCTAGAGTAGGGAAGTAGTTTTTTTTAGGTGCGGGTACCTTCGCATTAGTGTTTTTTGTTTTGTACAGACTTTTGTAAGGCTCAGGTCCGGGCTATTCGTTCCAAGTCCTCGCCCCGAAAGGGTTCGGGGCTGTGGGCTTTCCACTACTATCCCTACCCGGAGGCTTCGTGCAAGGCCAACCGGTATGGCAATGAACAACCGGTATTATAATCCAAGATTAAAACATTTATTGCCGAAATCATTTTCTAAAATGGTAAAACAGTTTGGGTTTGCACCCCGGGCAACGATTGAGGTAAGTAGCCCACAGGAGCATGCGGCGCTAGCCAAGTGCGACGAGGACTACAACCGAAAGCGTGACCCGAACGCCATGCAAGCTGTTGGAGTTTTGGTAAAATAGGGTAGGCGGAGGGGGCCCGCATAATTAAAAGAAAGATTACTTACCTGGCCGGTAAAATCAAATTACTTCCGTTTAAGATTTTCCAGGTGGCAGGAATGGGATTCATCAGACGGAAATGATCTTTGTCGTGCCCACCAATTGCTATGCGGATTTTATGTCCTTTTTTGAAAAGATAGGAGGTAGGCAACAAATCGATTTTAATTTTTTCTTCTTTACCAGGCTCCAGCGGCAGGGCATCTTTACGCAGAAAGCTGTGCCAATCGCCGACCTGGTTATAGGTTTGGTCGGGACTAATTTTGCGGTGGATGCTACGTAATTCGCCTTCGGTAACGTAATGAACCACCCCATTTTCGTCAATATCTTCGAGGTAAACAAAAAAGGAGCAATCGCCCTGGGATGAAGTTAAGACCAATTCCAATGCTGCATGGCCTGTTACTTCCAAATTAGCTGAAAGCGGTTCAGAGTCGAAAACCAGGAGTTTTTTATCACGTTCGTTTCTATCCGGATAGACATTGGGCGTATGCAAGGCCCCTGCAAGGCTTTCCCATCGGGTAACGGAGCCTGTTCCGGCGCTGGTATCGACTATATAGGAAGTTGAAAAGGGTTCAACCACAGGACTTTCTTCCAAAGCCAGGCGGTTGTTGGGAAGAAGGGGAAATGTTTTGGTGCTAAAGCCGGGAGGAGGCCAGGAATCGGAGAATTTCCATTTGTTTTCAACCTGGGTAAAATAATGTACACGTGGTTCTTTATCGAGGCCATTGGGTTTGGCTTTCAGGTAAAAGTCGAAAAATTTTAGCAGTTCCCCGATGTGATTAAAAGATGCATCGCTTTGGGCGTATGGGGCAGTTACGTAGCTTCCGCCGTGTTCCCAAGGACCCAGCATGAGTTTGTATTGTTTATCTTTAAGAGTCAAAAAACGTTTAACTGCAGCATTGGGGTAGGCTCCATCGCTCCATCCGCTATAGGAATACACGGGAACTTTGGTGGCAATTTCCTTGGCCACGAAGGCATGAGGACTAAATTTATCGGCACCTACATTTTGAATAGGTTCTTCGTCCCGGAAATCCATTTTCATAGCGCCATCGTTCACATTCAGGTTGTCTTTGTGTTGGGCGACTGCTTGTTTTAATAAAGTTCTTCGGCCTTTTCCATCAACGGGTTTTACCCCGCGAACGGCCATTTTTACCTTTTTGTTTTTGGTAGGTAGTTTATTGTCGTCTAGGGCACGGTTGGCTTTTCCCCAAACGCTGGTAAACCACATGTTGTGAATGCCACCCGGAAAGGCATTATCGGCATAAACGTCGAAGAGGGAGTAGAGGTTGGCGTCGGCTTTAATTGCAGGGTGTTGGGTGGTAAGAAGAAATTCGGAAGCGGTGCCGGTGTAGGAGGCTCCAGCGGTTCCGATGATTCCGTTACTCCAGACCTGTTTAATAATCCAATCACAAATTTCATAGCCATCTTTAACTTCGTTTTCGGACCAGGGGTAGAGGTTTTGGCCAAAGGAGGCACCGGAACCACGAACGTCAACATTAACCAGGGCGTAGCCATTTCGCGAAAATTCGCGAATCATTTTTCCCAACAAACCCATGGGAGTTTTTACGAACCAGGAAAAGGGCCAACGGATTTCTACATTTCGCCAATAGCGGGTTTGGTGAAGGATGGTAGGAATTTTGTCGCCTGGTTTAATACCTTTTGGTAAGTAGAGGTCAACGGCAATTTTAACTCCATCCCGCATTTCGAGGTAAAAGGATTGGGAAGTGTAGCCTTCGTAGATAAAGCCTTGTGTTTGATCGTAAGGTTTGGGATAGTCGATTGCTAAATCAACTCCAGGTTGGTTTTTTTTTGCTTTTTGAGCGAAAATACCTGTTGTTGAATGGAGTAGAATAATGGAAAAAAGGAAAAGCAGGTTCTTTTTCATGAAGGGGTAAAGGAATAGAGGCGCAAAATACACTAAGAACGCTTGGTTTCGCAGGAGAAATTGAAAAAATGCATAATGATGAAAGACTTATTTCAGAAGCAGATACGCAAGGGTGAAAAAGAGATTAAGGATGAAAGGAATTAGCGGGGTTTGTATCAATTGTAAAGAAATTGAAAAGGCTTATATTCGAGCATTACAATGGTATTACTTTTGTTGCATGCGTAAATTCGACATTTTAGAGAAGGTAGAAATAGCTGCCTTTGCGGCAGAAGGTAAATCGTTGGCAAGAGTTGACAATTTTGTTTTGTTTTTAGACAAGGCTGTGCCGGGCGATGTTGCTGATATTCAGGTAACCAAGTTGAAGAAGAATTTTGGAGAAGCCAAAGTGTTGAAATATCACAGCTATTCGAATTTACGCACCCAGCCTGCTTGTCAGCATTTTGGAACTTGCGGAGGGTGTAAATGGCAACATTTAGGGTATGACAAGCAATTGGAGTTTAAAACGCAACAGGTGAAAGATGCTTTGGAAAAGATTGGCAAACTAGAGTTTCCGGCAATTTCACCCATTATTGGATCTTCGAAAATATACGAATACCGAAATAGGTTAGACTTTACCTTTTGCAATAGCCGTTGGTTAACGAATGAAGAGGTGAAAAGCGGGTTGAGTTTTAACCAAAATGTTTTGGGATTTCACGCTCCCGGACGTTTTGATAAGGTTCTGGCTATTGAGCAATGCCATTTACAAGCCGAACCAAGCAATACCATACGGAATTTTGCCAGGGATTATGCTTTGGAGCATGGCGCAAGTTTTTACGATATCAGAAATCAGGTAGGACTTTTAAGACAATTGGTTGTTAGAACCACTTCTACAGGTGAAGTAATGGTAATTGTTTGGTTCAACGAGGAGCAGAAGTTTAATTTCATGTTTTTGGAGGCCTTGAAGAGCCGGTTTCCAGAAATAAGTTCGTTGGTTTATACGGTTAACAACAAGCGAAACGATAGTATGGGCGATTTGGTGATGGAGATTTATTCAGGTAAGCCTTACATTGAGGAGGAAATGGAAGGTTTGAAATTTAGGGTTGGTCCCAAGAGTTTCTATCAAACCAATAGCAGTCAGGCCTATGAGTTGTATAAAGTAGCCAGGGATTTTGCCGGATTAACAGGAAAGGAAAAAGTATATGATTTATACACCGGAACGGGAACCATTGCTCTGTTTGTAGCAAAAATGGCATCCAAAGTAATAGGGGTGGAGTATGTGGAGGCAGCGGTGGAGGATGCCAAATTAAACGCTGGCTTAAACGGAATAGGTCATACCGACTTTTATGCAGGAGATATGAAGGATGTATTAAATGCTGGTTTTATAGAAACCCATGGCAAACCGGATGTAGTAATTACCGATCCTCCCCGTGCCGGGATGCATGAAGATGTGGTAAGACGGATTGTGGAAATGGGTCCACAGAAGGTGGTTTATGTTTCCTGCAATCCCGCCACCCAAGCCAGAGATTTAGCCTGGATGGATGAGGTTTATCGGATTAGTAAGGTACAACCGGTAGATATGTTTCCACATACTCATCATGTGGAGAATGTGGTGTTGTTGGAAAAGCGATAGTTACGATGCTGCATTATAAAATATATGGAAACGGCCCTAAATTTATGCTTGCTTTCCATGGGTTTGGAGGTACTCACCGCGATTTTGAGCCTTTTCTTCCTGCATTAACAGATTATACCGTTTATAGTTTTGACTTATGGCATCATGGAGAAAGCGAATATGAAGGATTGCCAATAGAAAAGCATAGTTTCGATACCAGGATGCAAGCTTTTTTAGCCAAACATAAAATATTTCGATTTTCGTTGCTGGGTTATAGCATGGGAGGCCGAATTTGTTTGGAGATGGTAGAGCATTTCCCTGGGAAAATTGATGAGGTTTGGCTATTTGCACCTGATGGATTAAGGCGTAATTGGTTGTATCGGTTTTCGACCCGTACTTTGTTGGGAAATTACTTATTTAGGAGAGTCAATTCCAATCCGGGGATTTTTTTTAGAGGCGCCGAATTTTTGGCCGGTTTAGGGTTATTGGACAAAAAAATTAAAGATTTCGTTGTAAAACAAATGGGTAGCAAGGAGCGGAGGGAGAAGGTATATAATTCATGGAGAACGACCTCCAGACTTTGGCCAGAATTAAAGGTGGTAGCGGACCATTTGGTAAGATATAAGATAAAAATTAGCATTGTTATGGGTAATAAGGATAAGGTCATTCGTAAGGAATGGGCCAGGAAATTAACCCGTTACATGCCTGATTCTAGTGGGGTTGTTAAGGTGGTAGAGGCAGGTCATAAGCTCCAAACGGAAGAAGTTCGGAAAGAAATTTGGGGAATTTGAACTTTTTTTTCTTTATCCTGTAAACTGATAGAAAAAACTACTATTTTTGCACCCGCTTTTAAAGAAAGCAAGATCTCGTAGCTCAGTCGGTAGAGCATAACACTTTTAATGTTGGGGTCCTGGGTTCGAGTCCCAGCGGGATCACAGAAAAAGCCTTCCAATTCGGGAGGCTTTTTTGTTTCCAGGAATATTTCTTTTGGTAACCTAAATAATTTTTCAGCAATTGGAAAATTAATTACCGGATATAAAAAATTGAATCAAAGCTGTGCTTGGTCTTTTCTTGATTAATTGTAAGGCCATTACACTATTTAAACCATTTTGACTATAATGTATATTTGGATTTAATTGTAAAATTGGGTTATATACATATTTAAATATTCATTTAATTTGACCTTTTAAGGTGTATTAATTTGAAGCAATTCTTTTTGTTAATTCTGTTGTTTATTGGTAATTATTCCTTTTCACAAAAAGGGAATGGGAGCCGAGAAGAATGGAAGGATAGCCTGGTAATCAATTATAAAGGAGTACCGGTGCTTGATGCATACCATTGGATGGAAATGCCGGGTTCTCGCAGATTAAGAAAATGGCTTAGAACATCAAAAGTGAGGTGGTCGGGTTTGATTGGACAAATATATAATTTAAAAATAATAGGTTAAATAATTAACAATGAGGGGGTTCGGGGGAGACTCATAACTTTAGGTTTTGGTTGATAACTAGGCAGCCCTCTTAA
>JAIBAJ010000007.1 GCA_019695265.1 Bacteroidia bacterium
TTATTATTAGTTGACGCCTTTGAAGGTCCTATGCCTCAAACCCGTTTCGTTCTTCAAAAAGCTATCGCGCATGGACTTAAAGCTATTGTGGTAATTAACAAAGTTGACAAACCAAACTGCCGTCCGGATGAAGTTCATGACAATGTGTTTGAATTATTCTTCAATCTCGATGCCACCGAAGAGCAATTAGACTTCCCAACTTTATATGGTTCTTCCAAACAAGGTTGGATGAATACGGAATGGAAAACTCCTTCCAACGATATCACCCCATTGTTGGATGCTATCATTAAACACATTCCTGCTCCTATGGTTTCTGCAGGTACTCCTCAATTACAAATTACCTCCATCGACTACTCTGCCTATACCGGCCGTATTGCGGTAGGACGTTTAACCCGCGGAACCTTAAAAGAAAATGCTCCTGTTTCATTAGTTAAAAGAGATGGAAGCATTGTAAAATCCAGAATTAAAGAACTTTTCCTTTTTGAAGGACTCGGTAAAGAAAAGGTTTCAGAAGTGCATGCCGGAGATATTTGTGCCTTAACAGGTATTGAAAATTTTGAAATTGGTGATACCATTGCCGATTTCGAAAATCCGGAAGGATTGAAACCAATCAGCGTGGACGAGCCTACCATGAGCATGTTGTTTACTATTAACAACTCTCCTTTCTTTGGAAAAGAAGGTAAATTCGTTACCAGCCGTCACCTTCGTGATCGCCTCATGAAGGAAACCGAAAAAAACCTGGCCTTGAGAGTGGAAGAAACAGACAGCGCCGACTCTTTTCTGGTTTACGGCCGCGGTGTTTTACATCTATCTGTATTGATTGAAACCATGCGCCGTGAAGGGTACGAACTTCAAGTTGGCCAACCTCGCGTAATTATCAAAGAAATTAACGATATGAAATGCGAACCGGTCGAAATCTTAACCGTAGATTGTCCGGAAAATGTTTCAGGTAAGGTAATTGAATTGGTTAGCCAAAAGAAAGGTGAAATGAAAATTATGGAACCCAAAGGCGATTTGTTGCATTTGGAATTCGAAATCCCTTCTCGCGGACTTATAGGTTTGAGAAACAACTTGTTAACTGCCACTGCAGGTGAAGCTATTATGGCCCATCGCTTTAAAAGTTACGAACCTTGGAAAGGTAGCATCCCCGGACGTATTGCAGGCGTTTTGATTTCTAAAGAACAAGGTACTGCTATCCCCTACTCTATTGACGCCTTGCAAGATCGCGGAACCTTCTTTGTTGACCCGGGTGAACCGGTTTACGGAGGTCAAATTCTAGGCGAACACATCCGTCCCGACGATTTGATTGTGAGTGTTACCAAAGAGAAAAAGCTTACCAATATGCGTGCTTCCGGTAGCGATGACAAAATGAGAATTGCCCCTAAATTGAATTTCTCTCTGGAGCAAGCCATGGAATACATTCAGGAAGATGAATATGTGGAATTGACGCCTCAAAGCATTCGTATGCGCAAAATTTACCTCGATGAAAACGAGCGTAAACGTCGCAAAAATGCTATGGCAGCTATTTAATATTTTTAATTTTTAGGTGCGGGCCCCCTCCGCCCTACCTCAGTTGATAGCGTGATTCAAACGTTTCCGTAATGGGCGTTCGGGTCACGCTTTCGGCTGTAGTCCTCGGCCCACTTGGCTAGCGCCGCGTGTGCCTGTGGGCTACTTGCCTCTATCGTTGCCCGAAGGTGCAAGATCTGAGCAGTTCGCAAATGAAATAAACAAGCGCATGGTAAAAGCAAAAGGAGAATAAAGACCTTTTCCCGGCTGATAATATTCTATAATTTTAGATTGGAGAGACTTTTAAATACTATTTAGCGCGTTTGCTCCGGGAGAATCTGAAAAAATAGAAAAGAAAGAAAGGCTACCCTTTAAATAGTTCAAGTTTTTGGAGATCCGACAGGACCAACTTCATTCTTTTTACATGCTGTCAAACAGAATATGACTAAATACGTGGCTATCAGATACTTTTTCATTTCTAAATTCTATTTATTGACTGTTATTTTGTCACCTGATTGTTTTTACACTAACATTTGAGTTTTGCATAGTCATGGGATTTTTGCCTGACTGCTAACGTTCCCAGGGCAGGGGCCATAAGCGAATATACAGATAAAAGTGATTTCGAAGCACATAACTTAGGCTACCGAAAAATGTGATTTCGAAGCACAAAATCGCTTATGGCTTTTGCCCCTTGTTATCGGTTCAGCTTTTTATTTATTTTTTGTCAGTTCGTAAATTACTCCTTCTTGTCCATCAAAATCAAAGTTTTCTTTAAATCTCATACCTATTTTTTCAAGAACTTTGATTGAAGCAATATTTTCTTTCATTGCTCGTCCAACTACTTTTTCAATTCCAAGTTCTGTAAAACCAAAGTCAAGACATTTTTTTGCAGTTTCAGTAGCAAAACCTTTATTCCAATAGTTTCTCTTAAATCTAAATCCAATATCATATTCGTTTTTATCTTGGCTATATTTTAGTCCGCACCAACCAATAAATTTTGTAGTTGCTTTGTCAATAACAGCGAGTCGTCCAACCCCATATTTTTCATATTGGTCGTAGTTGGTTAAAAAGTCAATTGAAGCTTGTATGTTATGAAAGGGTTTGTCTCCTGTGAATTTTAATACTTCTTCGTCAAGATTTAAGTTATAGAAATCGGATGCGTCATCTTTTGTAAGTTTACGCATTATCGTTCTTTCAGTTTCTATATTTTGAATCTCGTTCATTTCTTTCTGTGTCGCTTGCTTTTAAGCTTCTGACTAAGGTTTTTTTTTAATGTTTGAAAATCAATAACATGAATACTGGTATTGATATTCAAATTTACCCTAAAATTTCGTAAGCAGAAGAAATTATTTTCTGTCGGGAAAATGGGGAATTACTCCTAAAGTCGTGAGAATAGTTCCGCTGCGCTGCACTTCGGTTAGGCCCTTATATGTTAGCGGTAGTTAATTTTCTGAAATGGAAATAATTCAGAGTGATAATGTGGTGATTTGAAGTGAAGCAATCGCATATTTCGAAGAGAATCCTCACTAAATATTAATCTATAACCTTTTTTCATTTGCTGTGATTGCAGAGTAGTATCCATAAATATTTTGGTCAAGGAGATGTCCATTGAATCCTTGTTGTATATTATAGTCTTAATATTTTTAATAGTTTGTTGGCAAGGAGTGGCTATTTCCAGGAGAATCTGTCTAATAGCTATACTGTCTGGAAGGGAAGAGTGGAGTAAACTATATTTGCTTACATCAACAATCAATTGTATTTCGCATGAGTCTGGAAATATTGCCAAGGCCATCGTTTGCATACTGTCATTGATAGAATTTTGTATTGTTCTGCAGCTTATTAGTGAAAAAAGTGCAATGGCTACTAAGATGTTCTTCATTCTATAATTCTGACTGACTTTTTTTAAATGTTTGAAAATCAATTACATTATTCTTCGAATAGAGGTCTGCCCACATTGGCATTTCACTTGCTGCAGTAACTGCACTAAAAGCATTTACCCTACCCCAACCTACTTCATTACTTACATTATCTGTATAGGTATAACCTCCTATTTGATCTGAAGTTGTAGTTATAATGTCAAAGACTTCTTGTGCAGTTAAGCAGGAATTGACTGAAAGAACTAACCCTGCTATACCCGCAACCAAAGGTGCAGCGGCTGAAGTCCCCCCCATTCTACCAGTATAAGCATTATAGTTTGTTCCTGTAGAAGGTAGCTGTTCATTGAATAAAGGGATTGTACCCCCTTGATTAACTCCGCAATCTCCTGTATTTGAATACCATTTATTATAACCATCATCCCCCGGAATATCTATAGTCCAAATATCATAGCTTTCGTCTGATATTTGACAAGAATATGCCTTATGAGAAGGGGCTACCACATCTATTACTTGATTAGCCAAGCCATTCCATATTATGCTACTTGCGGTAGGGCTATAATTAGCTTGCATATCATTCCGATCGGAAGCCCCCACTGTTATAACAGATGAATTTGTAACATTTGCAGGAAAAAATATACCACCAATATTTTGTGGATTTGCTTCATAATTTGCCGTATTACCTGCGGCAACAACTATTACTGCACCCTTACCTTCTCTACCATAAGTAGTTGCATAATTAATGGCCTCAACAATGACGGGAGCATAATTTGGGTCAGGCTGCCCAAAAGCAAAGCTCATTGAAAGTATATCCGCTCCCTGTGACCAAGCAAAATTAATAGCATTGGCAATAGAACTTGTCGAAGGAGCTATTGTATTAATCTTAATCGGCATAATTTTACAACTTGGGCATATCCCGGACACCCCTTCATTATTATTTTGAGTAGCTGCTGCAATACCAGCACAAGCATTACCATGATTCTGTGTTCCAACGGGCGACGGGTTATCCGGGTCTGCAAGATTTGCAAAGTTGCTGCCTGGTAATCTTACTTGACGTGTTGAAGGCAGATCAGGATGATTATCTGTTACTCCTTGGTTGATTATGGCTATAACAATAGATTCATCTCCCAACGTTATATCCCAAGCCTCAGGTGCATCCACATCGGCATCGGCAGTGCCAGAATGCCCATCATTAATAATCTGCCCCGTGTTATGTAATCCCCATTGTTTATTAAAGTAGGTATCATTAGGATATGATGTTAATGTTAGTGGGGATATAAAATCAGGATGAGCGAACTTTACCAAATTACTTTCCTGGTAAGCATTTGCTATATCAAGAGCATTAGCTTTATCGGGAATGCTCAGCAAGGAATATGTGGATGTGATAGTGATTATCTTTACGCCATAAGTTGTATTTATTTCGTCTATCGCATTTTGGTCAGTAGTTGTTAAAAACCTTACAACGATTTGATTAGTTACTCCCATTTCCGTATCGTATGAGCCTGAAGTATACACAGGATTTATTGTATGCACTTGAGCCTCCTCATTAAGTGATTCTATAAAAGGATCAATATCTTCTGTTAAAATAAAATACGTTTTACTGTCAATTTGCTCTAAAGTAAAAGCCATAGGGCTTTCTAGGGCAGATAGTATGACAGAGTTGGCAGATGGCTGAGAAATATCTTGATGAAATCGAACAATGCCTTTGTTGTCCATTTCTTCTAATTCAATTGCTATAAGCATAATAGAACGGAGTTTGAGCATTGACTGCATTAGTCCCTATTAATACTGCCACTAATAAAATTATTCCATTCATTTGGATATATGTTTTCATAGTAAAAATGTTAATTTATTTGAATTTTATTTGTTGCAATAATTGAGTTAAACTTATCCTTCAAAATAAAAAAGTATAACCCCTTTTCGAAATTTGAAACCGAAATAGACAATCCCTCGGTACCACTTGCAATTATAAACTCACCAAAGTGCTGACCCGTTATATCATAAATGTATAAGGCGATGTTTTCTTTTACATCAGAGCGAATATATATATGGTCGAAGGAAGGGTTGGGATAAATGCATAAATTTTTGTTTATGAGGGCAGAAGTATTGTCTAACGTGGTAACCTTATCGTTTCCTTGTATTTTAAGTAAATAAATGCTATTTGCATTGGTGCCTGAAACTATATAACCACTATCAGCAGTTGTCTGAATGGAACTACTCTGTGAATAACCAGCATAAATTGTATCAAAGAGTGTTGTGCCAGATGAATCTGTAGCCATAAGCCATACTCCAGCAACGGCATTGATTGAATCTTGGGCATAACCTGTTATCACATAATTATTAGTATGCGAAATGTCCATATCACGGCCTTCAAAGTCAATGAACTCTTTTTGCCAAAGTACATTCCCTGCCGTATCGGTCTTAATCAAAAGAGTGGCTTGGGGGATATTAATATTAACTATTGGAACGGTTTGTTGTTGGCCATAGACCAAAATAAGGTATTGGCCTTCGGGTGTAATTTTTACATCATATCCATCTAAGTATCGTGTCCAGTTATATGCTCGTCCCCATATTTTATTGCCGTTTGGGTCATATTTGGCCAAATACCAGTCGTGGTCTGAACGTGAACCCAATACCAAAATAGTATTATCTTCCGCTTCGATTAGTGCACGCCCTCTTCCAGCTAAGTTTATTGTATCAAGTGTTACCCATTGAACATTTCCCACAGAATCCGTTTTTAATAATAGTAAATCGGGGAAAGAAGTCTCTCCCGTAACTATGTAGCCTCCATCATACGCTTGAATAACTTCAGATCCAGATTCCCAGGAAAAACCTAGTGGTGAATCATATCCATCAAGGCTGTCGATATTTTTTGACCATTGATGGTTGCCATTTTTGTCGGTCTTTAATAAAAGCACATCAGGCATACCATAGCCCCAACCTCCAGTTATGATGAACCCACTGTCATGAGTTACCTTTATGCTTTTAGTTTCCGCCAAATCCAAGAGGGGAATGTCTGCGGAGTCTTTCCTCCACAATTCATTACCCGCTGAATCAGTTTTTATTATCACTGAAGACCTGGGCCTCAATCCAATTTCACCGGGTACATGAGGAAAATAAAGCGTGCCAATTTCTACATACCCGCCTTCGGGTGTTTGCCTGGCACAAAACCCCTTATAAACTTCATCAGTATCTCCAAATGTTTTTTCAAACTCTATGTTGAACTGTGCAGTTGATTTGTCTATCGAGCAAAAAACAATTGTCAGGGTTAATGAAGAAAGTTGAAGAAGCTTTTTCATAGCATTTAATTTATTTGTATAAGTTAATCGTTATTTCAAAGTCGATATTGTTCCCGAAGTATTCACACAGCCGTTGGCATCGGTAACGGTTACAGAATAATCATCTTCTGTCGTTACAGCAATTGAACGGGTAGTTGCACTTGTACTCCAAAGATAAGAACTTCCCTCGGAGGAAGTTAGTGTAGCCTCGTAATCATTATTGCAGGCTGTAACTAATCCGGTAGATTTTACTGTTACAACAGGTAAAGGTTTTACCGTAACTCCAACTCCTTCAGTTGCCACACACCCCTTATCATCCGTTACTGTAACCACATATTTTGTGGTGCTTGGTGGCGTAGCCGTAGGGTTATAAACAGAAGCCGAACTCAACCCTGTGGAAGGCGACCAACTATAAGAGAAAGGCGAAGTGCCATTCGTAACCGAAGCACTTAGTACCGTGCTGCTGCCGCTGCAAATAGCAGCATTGCTTCCGGCATTAGCACTCAGTTTTTTGGTGTTACCAAGTGTAAATATCTGCAAATCGGGATGTGTATAGTCAAAACTGGTGCTGTTGCTCACCGAATAAGAGGTATATGCCCCGTTTCCACGGTAGTGAATTTGCTTGCGGCATAATCCCATTGTGCTAATTTGAGATTGGCGGGGTCGGTTAAGGCACATGCATTGTTGCTGCCCCAGTTAAGGGTAATGGTGGGGGTGCTGGTTCCAATATAGCGAAGCAGCCCCCATAATCGGCTATCGTCGGCATTGCTGAGTGTGCCGTCGATATATTTGGCCGGATAGTCTGTCTCTTCCTGATTTATGCCTTCACGATAAATACTAATAAAACTATGGCTGCTCGATGATGGTGCCGATATGCTTAACGGTGCATAACGGTTGGCGGTATGAAAAGTTGCCGATTGCGGGCGATTTCCTGTCAAGCTACACAAAAGTTGAAACGGGCTACTGCCCTTGAATAACCTACTATCCCGGCAATTTTTTATACCGCGTGTTGTGTGTAGTGCTTTTTTCATTTATCTCTCAGAATCAGAATTAAGTCAGATTCATTGTAAATCTCATTTTTTCCAATTGAAATTTTTCTCAACAATTTCACATCAATCTGAGTTAAAAAATCTTTTCTTTTTTCAGTCCAAGTGAACAAAATAGATTCTAAAGACATAATTTTCAATTGTACTTCATTTTTATATATAAACCCAGTCTTATTGTCAAAGTTATAACGATAATTTCCAACTTTTTCCGCTGACTTTAAATTCAGTCCGTCAAATAAATAAATAGTGTCATTCCTTATTTCTACATCATAAATTTCAGATCCGATAACAGGAACTCCCGAACCATTTATCTGTCTAATTGCTTTAAAAAGTCCATCTATTGTCCTATAAAAAACAATTGAAGTTCCTGCAAATCCACTATTTTCAAACCAAGTCTTATTCTCAATTTTCTCAATTACTTCCTCTTGTGCTTTTAAGTTTAAAGTCACAATCGAGAAAAATACAATTATTAATAATTTCATTTTCATATATCTTATTTGTTGTTATTTTATGCAGAATCCACCGTCCTTGCATTACACACAACTACCTGCTACCTCCCCCAATCTCTCTCCTACCCAACCAATGGTATGCAAATATGTGAAATTTTCATTAAAACAAAAATAATAATAAAAATGAATTTAATTATCTTAAATATTCGAACAGATATGTGATAAAATTATGACCTATCCACCCAAATTAAAACAGATAACTCGTAAATTAGTTGCACTTAACCAATCCTTTGAAAATTACTAGTTTAACTTAGTTGCAAACGAAAAAAGTTGCCCGGAAAGAGTTACTGCTGTCCACCTTTGCACCATCGCCCCGGGTAGGGATAGCAGTGGAAAGCCCACAGACGACCGTGGCGCTAGCCCGGGCGGCGAGGACTTGGAACGAATAGCCCGGCCCTGAGCCGCATACATGTTGGGCTGAAATACAAAATTTTATGCGAAGGGACCCGCCAAATTATCCCCAAAAAAATCTACTCCTTTACCAATTTCATCATCCAGTTACCCGATTCAGAATGAAGTTGTAAAAAATAACTTCCTCCCGACAAGGTTTCGGTAGGCAATTCCAAACGATTTAAGCCTTTTTCAGTCTGAATTTCTCGCTGCCAATGCAAAATTCCTAAACAATCGTAAAGCTTTAAATGAATGGCATTATGACCTTGACTTTCAAAGGATAAAAAAGAATTTCCGGAAGTTGGATTAGGAAAAATTGCCAGGTTCATATCTGTGCCAGAAAGCGTTCTAACTCCCGCATAATATCCGGGATAAAAACCTTTTAGAGTCCGGTAAGCATTGATTTTACCATACCCCCAGTTGTTATTGGGCAGGTTTCCCATAAAATACTCCTGAATTGCATTGGACTGAATAGAATCCTTCAGGCGCTGAGGGTTCAAACTTGGATCCGCTTCCAACAACAAGGCAGCAATTCCGGCAGCAGCAGGACTGGAGGCGGAAGTACCGCTAAACTCTGCATAATAATAGGTCTTTTGGGTATTGGGATCATTGTATGCATAAACGACCTGGGTACTATTGCTACCGGTGGGAGTGTAGGCGGTATCCATGGAACTGATAGCAGTTGCCAAAGTCAATCCCGGAGCGGTAATATCGGGTTTTATGCGCCCGTCGGCCAAAGGACCTCGCGAAGAAAATGGAACCAGTCGATTGAGCTGAGCATAGCCTCCATACGTCCAATTATTTCCATTGATATCGGAAAAGGCCACTTTGGAGGCAAAAGCCCCCACCATCAACACCGATTCGGCCGAACCGTTGTCACTAACCGTTGATTGGGTATTGCCACTTATTGCCCAGGCTTGTCCCAAGCTATCAAATTCGCTTTGAAAACCGTGGGTATAACCATAATAATAATACTCGTCCCAACTGTGAATTGTACCGGAATCTGCCTTATAAGAAATGGCTACACTATCGGTGCTGTGGTTAAAAATGCGCATCGTTAAACGAGGTTGATTATTGAATTCCATGGAAGAAGTTAGGAAATCCACCTTGCAAGTATCGAATCCATTGCCAGAAACCAGGTCAAAGGAATAACTGGAATCATTGATACAAATCCATCCGGTTGAGGCTTGCGCTGTGCCTTGGCTGTACAAGGTTACCATACCGCAAAACGACTTTCCGATTTCACCCCAGGCATCAACCCAGGTTCGTTGATAGGACGTATCGGTGAAGGTTAAAAAAGTATGAACTACTGTATCATTTTCAGAAAACGTTTTGGAAAGGTGAATTCGTTCTTCCCCTTCGTTACCTGCACTCATTACCAAAACTTTGCCATCACCGGTTAAGGCATCACAGGCCTGATTAAACAAGGAAGTACCATTATGGGGGCCTGATTGCGAGCCCCAGCTAATATTGACAACGGTTGGCTTTGAAACGGATTGGCCATATTGATACAGATAACTAATACCATCGATGAAATCGGAAAATCCGCTGGAAAGCCATTGATCACCGATTGAATCGCGACGAACCCCAACTAAAACCAAATCCGACTCGTAAGCCATTCCACGGTATTTTCCGTTTGCCGGCCCACCAAATCCTGATCCGGCTGCAATTCCGGCAACACCGGTTCCATGGGTTTGAGCAGCATTATCGGTTAATTGCGACTTGATCAGCAAGGAATCGCTTAGTTCATGACCATAAGAAAATCCGGAAGGAGGAGTTCCGTTGGTTCCTACTTCCCAGACTTTTTTAATACGATATTGAGTTCCGGAAGTATCGTAAAAACTGGGATGGTTATAATCAAATCCAAAATCAATTACTCCCATCACCACCCCTTTTCCGGTAAATGCTTGAGGAAGGTTTATCCCTTGATGGACCGAATCGACCCGGGTTGCCTTTCTGGCTTTATCAAGATTTGGAAACATGGGTTCATCCAATTGCAGGTAGGCCAATTGCTGAGAAACAATTAAATCCTTCATCCGATTAGCAGGAATTAACAAGGTCCATACACTACCTGCTTTGGTACCAATTTTTACACCAAGAGATTTCAAAAAAGATTCTGTTGGAGCAGGATCATGAATGAGTGCCATGGCTGGCAGATAATAAACACCATCGACACCTTGTTTATACAGGAACTCTGCAGGATAGGACTTATCGGATAGTTTTTGAGCCTCCATCAACCAGGTTTTGGTGAGAGGAGAAAGTTTTGTTTGGGAAAACGAAACAAGTCCAAACAAAACCAACATTAAGGAGATAATTATTCTATTCATACTATTTACTCGATTCAAAATTAGGAAGTACAATGGAATTTAGAAAGTTTGATACGAAAACTATCCAATATTTCTTAACAAGGAAAAATCGGTATCGGTAAAATCCTACATTTGCGGCATGGATAGTTTTGTAGTTTCTGCCAGAAAATACAGGCCGGCCACATTTAAGAATGTGATTGGTCAGCAGAGCATTACTAACACCCTTAAGAATGCTATTAAAAACAAGCATTTAGCCCAAGCATTTTTGTTTTGTGGTCCAAGAGGAGTTGGAAAAACTACCTGTGCCAGAATTTTGGCCAAAACAATCAATTGTCTTGAATTAGGAGAAGATACAGAACCATGTAACCAGTGTGAAAGTTGTACTTCTTTTAACAACAACCATAGTTTCAACATTCACGAGTTGGATGCGGCCAGTAACACTTCCGTGGATGATATTCGTGCATTAATTGAAAAAGTCAGGTTTGCTCCTCAGGTAGGAAAATTCAGTGTGTATATAATCGACGAGGTACACATGTTGAGTAACAGTGCGTTCAATGCATTTTTGAAAACCTTGGAAGAGCCTCCGTCGCATGCTATATTTATTTTAGCTACCACCGAAAAACATAAAATACTTCCTACCATTCTCAGCCGTTGTCAAATCTTTGATTTCAATCGGATAGGAATTGAGGACATAGCCAAACATTTGGCTTATGTAGCTCAAAGCGAAGGAATACAAGCGGATTCAGACGCCTTGCATATTATTGCTCAAAAGGCCGATGGAGCCATGCGTGATTCTTTATCCATGTTTGACCAATTGGTTAGTTTCGCCGGAAATCACCTTACCTATAAAAATGTAATCGAAAATTTAAACATTCTCGATTACGATTATTATTTTAAGGTTGTAGATGCAGTTTTAGACCATAAAATTCCGGACGCCTTGTTGATTTTCGATGAAATTTTACGGAATGGTTTTGATGGACATAGTTTTATAACCGGTTTGGGAAGTCATATTAGAAATTTATTGGTGTGTTTGGATCAAGAAACTGTGAAACTATTGGAGGTTGGACAAAACATACGAGAAAAGTATTTACAGCAAAGTCAAAGGTGCAATGCCAGGTATTTGGTTGGTTGTTTAGATATTACCAACAAAGCCGATTATTCCTATAAAACCAGCAAGAACCAGCGATTAACCGTGGAACTTGCCCTCATGCAACTTTGCAGTTTTGGAGCAGGTGGCGAACAAGTTTCGACCGCCGAAAAAAAAAATTGACCTAATCCTCTCGCCTCAACAGCTTTCGGGAGACGAACCCTTACCTACTTATTTATTTCCAACTCAGGCACCCGAGCGACAAAACCAATCTCCCGGAGCCACCGGAAATACACCTAGAATTACAGACCAAAGACCTAAGCCCCAGGTATTTAACAGGCCTGATTATAAGCCTGGAGCCTATCAGCCTCAACTACAACCATTAAAATCGTATGTTGGTGCCGGATACAACCCAAGTAGCCCCAAACTGGATAAAAAGGTAGAAGAAACCCAAGTTTCTGAAAATTTGAGTTTGGAAGATGCCTGGACAGCCTTATCGGAACGTATGCGAACAAAGGGTAGAATTAGTTTGGCGAATACCTTGTTACGTAAGCCCGAATTAAAAGAAAACCAATTGGTAGAATTTAGGCTTGACAACAGTGCCCAGGAAGAAGATATTTTGCCTGAAAAGCAAGAAATGCTGGATTTTTTAAGGCAAAAAACCGGCAATAAAGAACTTCAACTAAGTTTAGTGGTAGCCAAATCAAACGACTTGGAAAAGAAGCTATTAAGTCCAAAAGAAAAATACCAATTATTAGCAGAGAAAAATCCGTTGTTAAAACAATTGAAAGACAAACTGGATTTAGATATTGAATACTAATTCGAATCGAATAATCACCCAACCTCTCACCTAGTAATCACTCGAAAAGCCTTACTAACATATTAGAGGTTTGGGTATCTTTATTCCGGCAAACCCAACCTTGGTGAGAGAATTCCAATCCAGCAGTAGGGTTTATAGACTTCCACCTTTGGCTTTATAGGCAATCAAACTCCAACTATTCGAGTCGTCCTATTGCGATCGAATACACGTTAAAAACCCGTTAGAAAAATGAGGAAATAAGTTTTCACCAAATCCACTTTTGCATTGACTTTTTTACATCTTTGTACCCCTTAAAAATATTTTAGATGCATATTGCTATAGCAGGAAACATTGGCTCAGGAAAGACTACGCTAACAAGCATGTTAGCCAAACATTACGGATGGGAAGCAAGGTATGAAGACGCTGATGATAACCCGTATTTGAATGATTTCTATGACGACATGCACCGTTGGTCGTTCAACCTTCAGATTTACTTTTTGAACAGTCGTTTCTACCAAGTGGAAGAAATACGCAACAGTGGAAAAAAGGTAATTCAAGATAGGACCATTTATGAAGATGCCAACATTTTTGCACCGAACTTACATGCCATGGGATTAATGAGCACCCGTGACTATGAAAATTACGTTTCGTTGTTCAGACTCATGTCATCGTATGTAAAAGCTCCGGACTTACTGATTTACCTTCGTGCATCAGTTCCTACCTTAGTAAGTCAAATTCAAAAAAGAGGAAGAGACTATGAAAATTCAATTCGTTTAGATTATTTGAAAAGACTAAATGAGCGATACGAGGCATGGATCAATGATTATAGCATGGGTAAGTTATTGGTAATTGATGTAGACAACAATAAGTTTGCTGAAAACCAGGAACATTTGGGCGAGATCATCAATAAAATTGATGCTGAAATTCACGGATTATTTTAGAATTTTCCTTAAAAATCCCGGAACTATTGAATAACTTCCTACTTTAGGGCTTATTAAAATGATCAAGAAGCTCAAACATTGGTTCACGCATGAGCTAGAACCAACAAAATCGGAGGAAGTATTTAATTCCATTTCACACGGAATTGGAGCGGTATTATGTGTCATTGGTTTTTTCTTTCTATTGGATAAAACCAACATGGTAAACGATACCATGCATACTACCGGCCACATTGTGTACATCTCTTCATTCTTTTGTATTTACACGGCTTCAATGGTGTACCACTTAGTTAGTCATCCCAAGGCAAAATACTGGATGCGAGTAATTGATCATAGTATGATTTTTGTTGGAATCGCCGGTACTTACATGCCATTTTTACTTTCCAATATGCGCAACGACGGTGGCTATCCATATGCCATTGTTTTGGCAGGAATTTGTTTAGCTGGTTTTATTTTCAAGTTCTTCTTAACCGGAAAATACAAACTATTATCCGTGCTGATTTACGTAGGAATGGGTGCTAATATCGTTTTTTCAAAAATGTATTCCGTTGAATTTATTAAGCCAGAAGGTTTGTTTCTAATCAAAGTTGGCGGAATACTCTATTTAGCCGGGGTTTTATTTTATACTTTAAAATCCTTGAGATACACCCATTTTATTTGGCATCTATTTGTTCTAGGCGGAAGCATTTGTCATTTTTTCGCCGTTTACAATTATGCCATTATTCAATCCTAAACTAAGAAAAACAGTCTTATCAGATGAAACGAGTTGTAGTTATTGACGGAGCCAGAACCCCATTTTTACGTTCGGCCACCAGTTACATGGATTTAATGACCTACCAATTGGGAGCTGCCGCTATACGTGGCGTGCTAACCAAAACCGGAATTGATCCGGCTAAAATTGATACGGTTATTATGGGAACAGTTATAAGCAACGTAAAAACCAGCAACGTAGCACGTGAATCTGCTCTTGCTGCCGGAATACCTAACCATGTACCCTGCAGCACGGTTACCCAAGCCTGTATTTCAGCCAATCAAGCTATTAGCTCCGGAGTAGAAAAAATCCTCGCCGGTCAAGCCGACATTGTTATTGCAGGAGGAACCGATAGCATTTCAGATGCCCCAATTCTTTTTCGCAAAAAAATGCGTAAAAAACTGATGAATGCCCAAAAACTCAAAGGCATTGGGGATATGATTAAATTTGTTTTCAGCCTCGAACTTGCCGACTTCAAACCGGAAGCACCGGCTGTAGCTGAATTTCTTACCGGACGCACCATGGGACAAGATTGTGACATTTTAGCGGCACGATATGGAGCAACCAGGCAGGAACAAGATGAATTTTCGGTTCGATCTCACAAATTAGCTGCAGCAGCTGTTGAAAAAGGTATTCTTCAAAAAGAGATTACTCCGGTTGAATTGGCGCCTAATTTCAAACCAATCAAGTTAGACAATGGTGTTAGAGGCGACTCTTCCTACGAAAAAATGGCTAGTTTAAAACCGGCCTTTACCAAACCTCACGGTACCCTTACCGCCGCGAATTCCACCTTTTTAACTGATGGAGCTGCAGCAGTATTAATCATGAGCGAAGAGAAAGCCAAAGAATTAGGCTTAACTCCCAAAGCTTATATACATTCCTACACCTTTGCAGCAACCGATCCGGGCGAAGAATTGTTGCTTGGCCCTACGTATGCTATTTCCAAACTACTTGACAAAACAGGGTTAACGTTGGATCAAATGGATGTACTGGAATTTCATGAAGCCTTTGCTGGTCAAGTTGTTGCAAATTTAAAATGCATGGCTTCCAAGGAATTTGCCCAAACTAAATTAGGCAAGGACCATGCTGTTGGTGTGGTAGATATGAACAAACTAAACCTATGGGGTGGATCATTAGCTATTGGTCACCCGTTTGGAGCTACCGGAGCGCGTTTAGTTACCACAGCGTCTAACCGCTTGCATGCCGAAAATGGTAAATACGCCTTGTTAGCTGCCTGTGCAGCAGGTGCACATGGACATGCCATGATTTTGGAAAGAGCTTAAATTAACCGATTTCATACTATAGAACGGCGGACATTTTCTGCCGTTTTTTTTTGCAATTTTATGAGACTTAAGCGCATTAACGTCCCCAGATAGTCCGGCAAAAATAATGGCAAAGCAACACAGTTTGGGTTTGCACCCCGGGTAGGGATAGTAGTGGAAAGCCCACAGCCCCGAACCCTTTCGGGGCGAGGACTTGGAACGAATAGCCCGACCATGAGCCAACAACAAAACACGGAATTGGCACCACTAATTAGTAGGCGAATGGGACCCGCCAAAAAAAAAAACTGAACATTCAACCGTCTTTCTTTTTTATAATTTTTTATGAAGTCAAAAAACTTAGAATAGCCCTATTTTGCAGGAATAAATCCAACCTTCATTTTCCTATCAAACTTGAAAAAAACAACTTCAAACCTTCCAAGAACCGCAGCTTGTTTAGCATTATTTACTAGCCTGATTTTAAACAACTTACAAGCACAAACTCCAAACATTTTCAATGCCGATATTCATGCTCATATAACTTTAAAACCATACAACCGCAGTTATGGAGAAAGTTTAAAGACTGTAGATTTATGGAATGAATTAACGGTAGAAGCGCCAAAAGTATACCGTTTTCCTCAGTTAATCGGGGTTTACGATCGTGTACCAACCTTATCTTGTTCCAATTTTAACAACCTAGCCAAAGGCAATGTAAGACTTGTATTTGCTTCGGTGTGTCCAATACAACGAGAGTTTACCCAGGGCCGATTCTTATCCAAAATGATTATGTGGAACAAGCATCGGTGGGAAGAAACAATGGCCTTTTTTTCCGGAGCGAATCTGGAGAAAATCAGAGATTTGAAAAACGACCATGTGAATTATTTTCAGGAAACTCTGAACGAATTGCACTTGATTTCGCATTTAGCAGATAGCTTGTCGCCCGATAAAAGGTTCCATTTTGACATAGCCCAAAGCCGGGAGGATATTCGACAAAGCATTGAAAATGACCCAGGTAGCATTTCCGTTTTACTAAATATTGAGGGCGGGCATTCTTTAGGAACCGGACTTCCATCAACCATTGAAATGGAAGAATGCGACCCTGAGGGTTTAGTGAAAATGGTTCAAGAAAATGTGGCCACCCTTAAACAAAGTTATCCGGTTTTTTCGATTGGATTGGCCAACCACTTTTGGAACCAGCTTTGCGGACAAACCCGCACCAATAACGGGTTTATGTCCACCTTTTTTGACGAAAGAATGGGACAGAACGATGGTATTACACCGTTAGGGTATGTTGCCATACAGGAACTTTTATCAAACCGAAACGGAAACAGCATTTTAATTGATATCAAACACATGAGTTTGCAAAGTCGCTTGGATTATTACAACCTTTTGGCAACCAAATACAATTACAATGTACCCATTTTGTACAGCCATGGCGGAGTTAATGGTATTTCTTGTTCCGATGTAGAATTTAAAACTACCAAAAAAGGAAACGAGGAATTTATGAAGGATAAAGACAAAGACAACAAAAAAGCCTATTTACACCAATGGAGTTTTAATTTATACGATGATGAAATTGTACTCATTTATAAAACACATGGGTTAATTGGAATAATGTTGGAAGACACCCGTTTAGGTGGTAGAGAAGCTATTAGTAGTATTCGAAAAACCGTTATTGGAACCCAACAGCAAAAAGATGAATACATTAAATTGTTCCTGGCCAATGCATTTCACATTGTAAAAACAGTGGGCGAAAAGGCAGCCTGGGACATTATTGCACTTGGTTCTGATTTTGATGGAGCTATTAACCCTATGAACACTTACCAAGATGCATCAAGACTCTCGGAATTCAGAGTAGACATGGAACAGTTTTTTAAAAGGGTAAAAAACAATAGTTTGGTTCTAAATTCAGGAAATTACCTATTTTCAAACGAAGAAATAATAGCTTTAATGTACGACTATAGTCCGGAAGAACTTACCGAAAAAATTATGGGAACGAATGCCTATCGTTTTGTGATGGAGAACTTTATGAAAGACTTTTTCCCAATCAGCACTATTGATTAATAATTAGTATGACCACAACATTATCTATAATTGGCGGAGGTAACCTTGGTACTGCCATTGCAGAAGGACTGCTGAGCAGTGGATTTTTGAAACCTGAGCAAATTTGTATAACCAAACGCTCGGTACAAACCTTGGATTATTTAAAAGCAAAAGGTGTTAAGGTTAGCAGCGATAACAAAGAAGCCCTGGCCTTTGGAAATTACATCATTTTAGCCGTAAAACCGTTTCAGGTAAAGGAGATTCTTTCAGAAATCCGAAGTGATCTTAATCAAAAACACACCTTGATAAGTGTGGTTACAGGAGTTTGGGTTAAAGACATTGAAGAAGTGATTGGTTCCGGATTTACAGTATTCAGAGCCATGCCCAATACAGCCATTGCCATTCAGGAAAGTATGACCTGTATTTCTGCTCACCAGGCATCGGAGTTTCAAACCAAGTATGTAACCCAATTGTTTGAAAAATTGGGAAAAGTAGTATTTATTGAAGAGAAGCTTATGGACGCCGCCACAGTCCTGGCTGCTTGTGGTACAGCCTATGCCATGCGATTTATTCGCGCCAACATCCAAGGAGGAATTGAAATTGGGTTTAGTGCTCAAACCGCCAGTTTAATTGCCGCCCAAACAGTAAAAGGAGCTGCAGAATTATTACTTCAGCGAAATACCCATCCTGAGCAGGAAATCGATAAAGTAACAACACCCAAAGGTTGTACCATTGCCGGTTTAAATGAAATGGAACACCAAGGTTTCAGTTCCAGCCTCATTAAAGGAATTGTTACCAGTTATCGCAAAATTTTGGATGACATGTAATACCAATTCAATTTGAGAAACAGTCAATAACTATTTGGATAATTTTGTAATTGCTATTTTAAAATAGACAAAAAGCTAATTAAAAATCTCAACCCTTTTTATGGCTTGAAAGTCGGCACAGTCTCTAAAACAAAGGAAGGCTTGAAATGTTGCAGGAAAGTTATAGGCAGAAGTAACTGGGAATAATTGAACAAGCAATTAACAAATGGTCGGAGGGTGCCAAAAGGAAAATTCAAAAAAAGTTATTCATTCATACTTTTCAGATTCCACAATTCCATCAATTGAACCACGCACTGATTGATAGTTAATTCATTGGTTTTTAAATGCAAATCTGCCTGTTCCGGAATTTCAAAACCTTGCCCTAATCCGGTAAAATTATTGGCACTTTTATTTAGGTTATCCTTGTACATTCCTTTTGGGTCTCGCGCCATGCAAACTTCGAGTGGTGCATCGACAAAAACCAATAGAAAGCGATTTTCCCCAATAGCTTGTTGGGCAAGTTGTCGAATGGAATTGGTTGGACTAACGAATGAATTAAGTACTGTTAAATTATTATTAAGCAATATCTTATTCAATTCAGAGACACGTCGAATATTTTCCATTCTATCCTCCAATGAAAAACCTAAATCAGCGCAAAGTCCTTTACGAATTTCATCACCATCCAGGCTGGTAGCTTGGATACCGAGCAATCGAAGCTGATTCAAAAAAGCATTGGCCAAGGTTGTTTTTCCGGAGCCGGGCAAACCTGTAAACCAAATACAGAGAGGATTAGCCAAGTTATTCTTTAAAGAGAGAGTCTACGAATTCATATTTATTAAACACCTGTAAATCTTCCATCTTCTCACCTACTCCAATATATTTTACAGGTATTTTAAATTGGTCCGAAATTCCAATTACAACACCACCTTTTGCGGTTCCGTCCAGTTTTGTTACAGCTAAGGCATTAACCTCAGTAGCTGCTGTAAATTGTCGAGCTTGTTCAAAAGCATTTTGACCGGTAGATCCGTCGAGTACGAGTAGAATTTCATGAGGTGCATCCGGAACCACTTTCTTCATTACATTTTTAATTTTAGAAAGTTCATTCATAAGCCCCACTTTATTATGCAATCTTCCGGCAGTATCAATAATGACCACATCAGAATTTCTGGCTTTGGCGGCACTGAGGGTATCAAAGGCAACGGCGGCCGGATCTGCTCCCATTCCCTGACTAATGGCCGGCACATCGGCACGTTTTGACCAAATTAATAATTGATCAACGGCTGCGGCTCTAAAGGTATCAGCGGCACCAAGCAAAACCGACTTACCCCTACGTTTAAAATTATGAGCTAATTTGCCAATGGTAGTTGTTTTTCCAACTCCATTTACACCAACCACCATAATAACATAAGGCTTTTTGTCTGCGGGAATTTCAAAATCAACTTGAGTTCCGTTGTTGTTTTCTTCCAACAAAGCAGCAATTTCCTCTTTGAGGATTTTATTCAATTGATCTGTTCCAAAATACTTATCAGCTGCCACTTTGGCTTCGATACGCTTAATGACCTTAAGGGTGGTTTCCACACCCACATCACTGGTCACCAGAATTTCTTCCAGGTTATCCAGCACTTCGTCATCCACTTTGCTTTTACCGAGTACAGCTTTTGCCAGGCGACCAAACAATCCTTCCCTGGTTTTCTCTAACCCTTGATCAAGCGTTTCCTTTTTTTCCTTACTAAAAAAACTAAAAAATCCCATTTGGTAAATTTACAAAAAACAAGAAAAGCCCCAACCTTTCGGATGGAGCCTTCTTGCTACCATGAAAACAACAAATCTTAATTTGATTCTTTCAAAAAGTCTTTAATATGATCGTTATGAACAACTTCTTCTTTGAAGTTGTAAGAGCCGGTTTCTTGGTTTTTAACCATTTTAATTACCTTGGTATAATTACGGCCGGTGCCGGTTTTCAAGGTAGCCACTACTTTCTTTGCCATCTGCTTGTGCTAAATAAGGTTGGTAAATATATTACTTAATTTCTTTATGAACAGTCACTTTTTTCAAAATTGGGTTGTATTTTTTTAACTCAATTCTTTCAGGAGTGTTCTTCTTGTTCTTGGTGGTAATGTATCTGGAGGTTCCTGGAACGCCGGAAGTCTTGTGCTCAGTACATTCTAGGATTACTTGGATTCTATTGCCTTTCTTTGCCATTGTATCGAAAAATTGGGGTGCAAATGTATGAATTTTTTGAATTTAAAAAATATTTTATCGGTCTAATTTGAGATTTTTCTAATCGAATGTTTACCAGAACAAAAATAAGCATAGAATTGGCTAACAAAATAAAGCAATAGCTTACCTTTACACCCATCAATGATAGACAAAGCAACTGTAGAAAAAATCTTTGACACTGCCCGTGTGGAGGAAGTTGTGGGAGATTTTGTACACCTCAAAAAACGTGGTGCCAACTACATGGGACTTTGCCCTTTCCACAATGAAAAATCACCATCCTTTACTGTTTCTGCCGTAAAAGGTATTTACAAATGTTTCGGTTGTGGAAAGGGAGGTAACTCTGTTCAGTTTATCATGGACCACGAACACCTGGGTTATGCTGATGCTTTGAGATGGTTAGCCAGGAAATACAATATTGAAATTCAGGAAAAAGAACTGAGTGTAGAAGAACTTCAGGCTAATAACGAAAAAGAAAGCTTGATGCTGGTTAGCGAATTTGCCCGCAAGTTCTTTTCTAAATCCTTACTAGAGTCCGAAGAAGGTCAAGCCATTGGGCTTAGCTATTTCAAAGAAAGAGGTTTTCCGGATGCCATCATAGAAAAATTCCAATTAGGATATAGTCCCGAAAACCGAAAAGCCTTACTGGAAGCAGCGACCCAAGCCGGTTACAAGCAGGAATACCTTGTGAAAACAGGACTTTGCTACGAAAATGAACATGGTGTTGGAGATCGTTTCGCCGGAAGAGTCATGTTTCCCATTCACAACATTTCCGGCCGCCCCATCGCTTTTGGTGGAAGAACCCTGAGGTCAGATAAAAAAGTTGCCAAATATGTCAATTCACCCGAATCGGAAATTTATACCAAAAGCAAAGTTGTTTATGGAATCTATCAGGCCAAAAATGCCATAGTAAAAGAAGACCTTTGTTATTTGGTGGAAGGTTATGTGGATGTAGTAAGTATGCACATTGCCGGAGTTGAAAACGTTGTTGCCAGCAGCGGTACCTCCCTTACTGTTGAACAAATCCGACTGATTAAACGATATACCCCCAACATCACTATATTATATGATGGAGACTCGGCAGGTATTAAAGCCAGTTTTAGAGGAATAGATCTGGTATTGGAAGAAGGTATGAACGTAAAAGTTTTACTCTTCCCCGATGGAGATGACCCTGATAGCTACTCCAGAAAGGTAAGTACAACCGAATTTCAGGATTTCATTCATAAAAATGCCAAAGATTTTATCGCCTTCAAAACATCCATTTTATTGGCTGATGCACAAGGCGATCCAATCAAAAAGTCGGGACTTATTCATGAAATTGTTGGTTCAATAGCGCTTATTCCTGACCCAATCATCCGATCGGTCTACATCAAGGAAACCAGTCGGCTCATGGAAATAGATGAGCAAATAATCCTGGCCGAAATGAATAAGTTGAGGCGAAGAAATGTGGAGAAAAAGGCCAAAGATGACCAAATTTCCGCACCTAAACCCCAAACCACAGTTCAGACTCCTTCTCCAGGCGACTATCCTCCTGATGTTCCGCCCGACGACCTTTTTGCCCCTCCCCCACCTTCCGAAATAAAACAAGCCGAACACCAGGAAAAAGGCTTGGTAGAAAAATTAATTAAATACGGTAACCGGGAATTGTTCCTCGAACAGAAAAATCAGGAAGGTGAGAAAGAAACCATCCATGTACCTGCTGCCGAAGTAATTGTTGCCGAACTTTCTCAAAGTGATATTGATTTTGAAAATCCGGATTACCACCTAATTCTGGATCTGGTTAAGTCGGAACTTGAACAAGGTCATATTCCGGATACCAACTTTTTTACCCGACATCCGGAATCCAAAATCAACCATATCGCTGCTACAATCCTTTCTAACCCGGATATTCTGAGTCCTAATTGGGAAGAAAAATTCAATATTCTCACCAACCTCGAAGAAGATAACCCCTCCGATACCATCTTCAAAGCCCTCAATTCATTGCGTCAGGAACATTTAATGAAACTTAAATTCCAGATTCAACAAGATATAAAACTCAATTTTGAAAAAGAATCCGAACTGCAAAAATTGGTGGCTGATTTTACTAAGCAATTGGAAAAATTAAACCCTGAATCCCAGGAAGATGAATACAATAATGTGCTCATCGATCAACAAAGACTGCTAAAAGAACTGGAAGAAACTCAACAACTGGGATTAACCATTCTGCAACAATTGCGAAACATTGAACTGGGACTTAAAGAAATAGCCTTTCATAAATTAGGAAGGGTTATTATGCGTTAAGCCATTGAATCTACCGATATCCAACCGCACTTGTCACTTGTTCACTTCGTTTCAAATGACAATTTCGGGATTAAGAATCCATCTACTTTCCGGTTGCTTCCCAAACCGGTAGCCTAACCGAACCTTCCTGATTACTCAGAGTTAAACTATTCTCTTCAAACTTCATAGCAAAATTGGTGGGAAATTCCACTACTTTCACTTCCCTTCCTGTTTGCTTGTAACGATAAACCTGAAGGTTGCTTGCATTGTACCTGGATTCAAGAGTACTATCCGAGCACATCGCCTTCACTTCATTCTTTACTACCACCGAATCAGTTCCAAATTCGAATTGTTGATAGGTATAAACCATACAACCACCGCTAGACATGGATTTACATGTCTCACCCGCTTTATATCGAAAGGCTTTTCCTGCAATAGTTTCGGTTTGGGCTAAGGTTGATAAGCTAAGCACTACGCTTAAAACTAAAAAAACTATTGTTAAACGAGTCGGTTTCATACCATTTAGTTAGTTTCCCAAACCAATTCACCATTTTTTAATTCCGGAATACTTTTACAGATATCAATACTCAAACAATACGCAATATCTTCTGCCAGGTTCAAGTGTTTTAATCGCTTCCGATGGCTCGAATTGGCTAAATATCCATTCATATCCAACTTGGCTCTTTCATATAAATGCATAGCTGCCAATGCCGAATCACATTGAACATCAAAAGCACCACTTCTCAGCAATTGCTCTGCCAAGGCTCCACCAAACAAACTATCCTCCAAATTGAAACGGTTTTTCCATCCGGCACACAAAACAATAACATCCCGTTTTTGTTCAACTAAAAAATCCCTCATGGCAGAAAGGTTCAGAAATGATCCAATAACCAGTTTATAGGCATCTTTAGCAGCAACAATGGCTTGGGTTCCGTTGGTGGTCGAGATGGCAACCTTTCTTCCTTCCACCACTTCCCTCACATAGCTGAAAGGAGAATTTCCAAAATCAAAACCTTCCTGCTTTTCCCCGTTTCGTTCGCCGGCCACCAAAAAACCTTGAGATTTATACGATAATGCTTCTTCAATACCTGCGACCGGAACCATGGCCTTTACGCCATTATCAAAACCTGTAACCATGGCCGAAGTAGCGCGCAATACATCCACAACCACTACCACCGCTTCGTCATTTCGAAACAATGGATATAAAAAAGGGGAAAAACAAACACTAACTTGCTTCTTCTCCACCACTGCTATTTCTTCAAAAAAGGAATTTTAACAACCTGAGCCTTCAATGATTTCTCCCGAATAGATACGAATACTTCCGATCCAACTTTACTACTACTTGCCGGAACGTAAGCCAAAGCAATCGCTTTTTTCAAGGTCGGACTTTGAGTTCCGGAAGTCACCACCCCAATCGCATTTCCTTGTTCATCTACAATGGCATGCCCATGACGTGGGATTCCACCTCTGTCAAGCATTTCCAACCCAACCAATTTCCTGGCCGGACCCGAATTTTTCTGATTCAACAAGGCTTCGGAATTGTTAAACGTTTTCGTAAATTTGGTAATCCAACCTAATCCTGCTTCAATCGGAGAAGTGGTATCATCAATATCGTTTCCATACAAACAAAACCCCATCTCTAGTCGCAAGGTGTCGCGGCAACCTAAACCGCAAGCCTTAATACCGTAGTCTTTTCCAGCTTCTAAAACAGCATTCCACATGGCTTCGGCATGGGCATTTTCAAAATACAATTCAAAACCTCCTGCTCCGGTATAACCCGTTGCAGAAATAATTACATTTTCAAATCCTGCAAAAGTCCCCCTGCGAAAAGAGTAATATTCAATAGAAGCCAAATCAACTTCCGTTAAACTTTGCAACGCTTCTGCCGCTTTTGGACCTTGTACTGCCAGCAAGGAAACCTTATCCGAAATGTTCTTCATTTCCACATTTCCGGTATTAAATTGCTGAATCCAAGCCCAATCCTTATCGATATTGGAAGCATTTACAACCAGCATATATTCTTCATTTCCAAGTCGATACACCAAAAGATCATCCACTATTCCACCATCCAAATTAGGAAAACAACTGTATTGAACTTTACCATCAACCAAAACAGAGGCATCGTTGCTGGTAACCCTTTGAATCAGGTCTAATGCACCAGCCCCTTTGATGATAAATTCACCCATGTGACTCACATCAAACACCCCTAAAGCATTGCGAACTGCCTCATGTTCAGCAGTTAATCCTTCATATTGCACAGGCATATTATAACCTGCAAAAGGTACCATTTTTGCCCCCATGTTCACATGGGTTTGGTACAGAGCGGTGTTTTTCAATGTTTCTATTTCCATTCGACAAAGGTAAACGCCAAGGTCAAATTTCCGAACAGAAAGTTGGTAGTTAGAAAAGAAAATTAATGCTTAGTAAATTTTTCCCAAATAGCTTTTTATTGTATGATTAGGCGGGCCGCTTTTGCCCCCTCCAAGAGCTTGCAATTTCCCAAATGGTAGCTGTGGGCAAAATCGCCGGGCTATCCGTTCCTAGTCCTCGCCCCGAAAGGGTTCGGGGCTGTGGGCTATCCACTTCTATCCCTGCCCGATGGCACTACTAACAGCGCTTGGCAATCAACTCTGAGTATTCATGCTTCTACCATTTTGAAATTAAATAGGAAATAGTAGCCTGGTTTTTTTGAATCTTCCTAAAGTTGTATCCGTTTTTCCATTTCGATTTTTTTTGCATCATTCTTGCTATTTCCAGTGTATGCAAAAAAAATTAGTCCCTTTTGTCCTTTTATTAGTTCTTTTCCCCGAATGCTGTTATACCCAAAACCTTTATCAGGCATGCCTAGACTACTATTTAAATCCACATTTCTTTTACCAACCCTCTACCATATCCCTAAGCAAAATTAAATTCATAGAAAAACATCAATACACATACAGCAACGATACTATTAACCACGACTTTCTACTTGAAAAACATCAATTTAACCAATTGGGAAAACCGGAATATGTGTATAAAAAACCGATAGGAATGGAAAAATCAGAATTTTACTATTCCTATGACTCAATCGGAAACCTAATTAAAGAAGAGCGATACGGGATAGCTCCAAGCTTGCAATACAAGCTGGAAGCAACACATGAATGGTTTTATTCCAATCAAATTCTTACCCAACACAGGTATTATCAATTATGCGATAATTTTCCGCTCGAACATGGTGCTGCCTACTTCCCTGAAAAAATTTTCCTTTATGAAATCGATAGTATTAGGTATAACCAAACCGAAAATTCAGTGCTTGTTTTATCCAACTATACTCCTTCATTTTCCACCTTAAAGGCGGAACCTTATCCACCAAATTTCAAAACATCGTATTCAAAAAAATTAACCTTCCACCCCAACAATCGCATTGCATCCTATGTATTAAAAAGAGACCAAATAGTTCAAACCAAACAGTTTGATGAATGCGGAAATGCTTTTCCTTATTTATCCGAAAACAAAAAATGCCAGGAACTTAGAAAAATTAATACGGCTTGCCTGGCACCCGATGAAATAAACATTTGCAACCAGGCCGACACTATTACAATCAATAAGATTTTGTACTTTTATATTCGAACACATTTCAGTAATTTTGTTCACGACTCAGGAGCCGGCACTTCTTATGAAAATCGGGGAACTTCTTATTATGATCAAAATTTCAGACAAGTACGTTCAATAGACACCTGTATCAGTCAAAGGGGAAGCATGTGGGAAAACATTCCAAACTACACTACCCAAACCATTCGAAATAGCCAATTTGAATATTTCGAAAATGGTCTGCTTAAGAAAATCACAGTTGCCGATGAATTAGGAAAAATGGTGGAAGTAACTGAATTTAAGATCGAGTACTATTAGCTTTTCCATTAAATTATTTCGGTTGATTATAAGCAAGTTTGGAGTAAAAATTCACGCCCAAACCCAGCATTGTTTCTAAACTCTTATAAATTGCAATAATGGATGGGCTTGCACCCTCGGGCAACGATTGAGGCAGTGTAGCCCACAAGGCTGCGCAGTGCTAACGAAGCTGCCTGAGGACTACCGCCGAAAGCGTGACACTTGCGCCATGCACCAACCTCCGAAAACAATCAAATGAAGGTAGCGCAAGTGGGCCCGCCAAATACTTAATAAAACTTAACTAATCTGTTTAGGTATTTTTAAAATTCACCATCCAATTAATTCCAAATTTATCGGTTAAACTGCCGTAATAAGCCCCAAAAAACATATCCTTTAAAGGCATGGTAATGGTTCCGCCTTCCGACAATTCATTGAAAATACGTTCTGTTTCAGTCCTGGATTCTGGCTCAACGGAAATATGCATAGTATTACCTGAATTCAATTCAAAACCCATTTCACGGGGAGCATCGGTTCCCATCAGAACAAACCCACCAACAATGGGCAATTCCACATGCAACACCATTTTTTTCACCGAATCCAGCACCGGCGGATTACCAGGCGAGGACGGAATATCTTCAAAACGTTGGATACCTTGTCCGCTAAACTCCGACCTAAAAACTTGACGATAAAATAAGAAGGCCTGCTCCGTACTACCCGGAAAATTCAAATACATACATACCCGAGTTTGATTCCCTGATTTTAGCTCTGTGCGCAATTTCACCTGTGCTTCAATATATTGATCAAGGTTTTCCAAAGCCATAGTAAAGCCTTCTTTAAAGCCCATTTTGATAATGGTTTCCAA
The DNA here is from genome assembly GCA_019695265.1 of Bacteroidia bacterium. Taxonomy (NCBI): domain Bacteria; kingdom Pseudomonadati; phylum Bacteroidota; class Bacteroidia; species Bacteroidia bacterium. The sequence goes on from JAIBAJ010000007.1 coordinate 27,801, forward strand.
ATCATTTAAACTTTGGAAAGTATTCCGGATACTAACCATGGTTTTGTTTCCCAAGGCTTGAAACGAAACCGACCATTGGGTGCGTGGAAACTGCTCGTTTATTTTACCGAATTCATCACAAAATGCATCCAATCCGGCGTAGTTACTTTTGGGATTTACTATGGTATAATCGGCCCGGCACCAATGCTTTTCACCTTGAGGGCCTTCCATGCAATACAACCAGTTTCCACCTTCCCGGAAATCCATGCTTTTGGTGCGTGTTTGATAAGGTTTGGGAGCCCACCACAAGTCTAAAATTTCCGGATTGGTCCAAGCTTCCCACACCAGATCTAAACCGGCGGCAAACTCGCGTTTAACATGAATTTGATTGTTTTCTTTGTCTACTTGAAAGTCGAATAATAAAGCTGCATTCATAGTTATTGATTTTTGTTTTGTAATTTAATTAAAAGTTGATCCAGTTCATTGAAGCGGGTTTCCCACAGTTTTCGGAATTGAGAAAGCCATTCATCTATTTCTTTCATTTTTTCTGGGTTAAGTTGGTAATGCACTTCCCTACCCGATTGCCTGGTAGTAACCAATTCGCATTCAGAAAGCACCTGCAAATGCTTGGAAACTGCCTGTCGGGAAGATGAGAAATGTTCGGCCAACGCATTGGGTGTTAATGCCTGAACCGCCAACAAGGTTAAGATGGCTCGCCGGGTTGGATCTGCAATGGCTTGGAAAACATCACGACGTATCATTATGCAATCATTTGGTTGCAAATATATATGCAACTTTTTGGTTGCGCATAAAAAAATGCAATTCTCGTCTTAACTACTTGTTTATTAAGATAATAATTTAGAATTGACCCGGATGAACCAAGGCAAGTTGCCGGTTCCATTCCCGAAATTGGAGTTGAGTTCGGATAAATTGAGGCGAAAAATTCAATCCAAGCCCCAAGCTTTGTCCCGAACGATAGGGTGAAATTTCAACTCCCCAGTTGTTTCTATTGGAAATTAAAGACCCGAAAGCATATCCCAAGGCAGCACCACCCACTACATCACTCATCCAGTGAGCATTGTCGTGCACCCGGGAAAGTCCGGCCAAAGTAGCCAGGGAATAGGCCAGTACTCCCACCCACTTTTTATGCCTGTATTCGCGTGCATAAACAGTTGCAACAGCCCAGGCCTGAATGGTATGTCCGCTAATAAAGCTGTTGTGACTGGCATCACCTACAATCCAGTGAAAACGGTAAGGATCCATTCCGGCGGCTTCGTATGGTCTTTCGCGTTGAAACACATATTTAGGTACAAAACTTCCGGCAACTGCCAGTGCAAAAGCCTTGGTAGCAAGCATGGCAACCTTTTTGGCATGTTGGTCTTTAAAAACCAATCCCCCAATATAAGTTACTCCAATAATTCCGGCTGAATAAATTCCTCCTCCTATGGGTTCAAGACCATACTTCGAAATAGCATTGGAAACTGGACTCCGATGTGCTTGGACCCATTGGGCGATGGGTTTATCAAAAAACATGGCCATGGCAGTAGCACTGGTAAGGGCAAAAGCAGTTCCCCATTGCTTTTCTTTCCATCGTATGGGTGCAAAGGCAATATCTTTGGCATCGTACAAATAAGAACGAACATAGGGATAATTAATGGAAGCCCGATGTTTCTCTTTGCCTTTAAAATTGAAAAATCCCTGAGTGCATCCCGGGTTAGAAAATCCAAGTAAAACCAATAAAAGGATGGGTCTCAATGCTGACAAACTGTATCTTTGTAAAAATGTGGTACAAATTAAGCGCAATAATTGGTCTGGTACTTTTATTTTTTCCATCCTGCACCAAAACTCCGCCCAATAATGGGATACCTTATGTTTATGTAAACTACGACCTCTATCTTTCCAATCCCGATAACGTGATGCTACAAGCCCTGGGAAATTGGAAATACTTAAATAACCAGGGTTCAAGAGGATTATTAGTTTATCACAAAGATTTGGGCGAATTTATGGTGTATGACCGACACTGCACCTACAACCCCGATGGTGATTGCGGACAGGTAAGCGTTATGAGCGATAATGTTACCTTATACGATTCTTGCTGCGGTTCCAAATTTCTAATGTACGATGGTTCCATTGTAAATGGTCCGGCTCAATACCCTTTAAAGGCTTATATGGTTTATTATAACAACGATATATTACACATAACCAATTAAAAAAATTGTGCGGACGTTAAACCTTTGTAAAATAGCAGCGTCAATAGCTTAGGAAAACGTTTCCGGAGGTTCAATATGGTGGAAACCGATGATAAAGACTTGTTGGTCCAATTTAAGGATGAGCGCACTCGCAATGCGGCGTTTTCGCTTATCATTAAAAAATACCAGCAACGCGTTTACTGGCATATCCGAAAAATGGTAATAGACCACGATGATGCGGATGATGTTACCCAAAATACTTTTGTAAAGGTTTGGCGTAACCTGGAAAACTTCCGCGAAGATTCGCAACTCTATACCTGGATTTATCGAATTGCCACCAACGAATGTCTGACGTTTTTGAAACAAAAAAAGGCAAGAGAAATGGTATCCTTTGATGACCTGGAATTCAAAATGGCCGAACAATTGGAAAGTGATCCATTGTTTACCGGCGATATGATTCAGAAGCGACTACAAAAGGCTATCTTAACCCTGCCCGAAAAACAACGCCTGGTATTTAACATGAAATACTTCGATGCATTAAAATACGAAGAAATGTCTGAAATTCTGGGAACCTCGGTTGGTGCTCTGAAAGCAAGTTACCATCATGCAGTTACTAAAATTGAAGTGTACCTCAAAAACGAACAAAACTAATTATCATCAAACTTACCTTAAAACATGAACTAAATTTTACCCGCCATGTCTAACATTCTTGAAAATTTAACCAGTAAAAACAATCCGTTTATAGTTCCTAAAGACTATTTCGATCGGTTGCCGGAGCGCATTATGAAGCGCATTCTGGCTGGGCATCAGGACAAAGACAGCTCAGAAATTAGTTCTATAAGCTCATTCGGGGTACCTTCCGGTTATTTTGATAAATTAGAAAATACCATACTCAAGCGGATTGCTTTAGACCAGGTTTCAATAGAAAATGAAGAAGCCTTTTTAGAATTCGCTGCCCCTACCCTCTTTTCTCAAAAAAAAACACAAGACTTCCAAGTCCCGGATAACTATTTTGAACAATTGGAGGCCTCCGTTTGGAATCGAATTCGGATCGATGGCTTAAGCGAGAAGGAATTGGATGGTAATCTGAATACTTTAAACCTACCTGCATCCATTGGAATGGAGGTGACTCCTGCTTATTTCGAAGATTTAGAGTCCAAAATTTGGTCTAAAATTACCAGTGAACAAGTAGACGAAGATTTGGAAGAATTGTTTTTTGCGGAGTCAGCACCTACCCTGCATGCCATCCCAAAAACAAATCCTTTTTCCATTCCTCCGCACTATTTTAACCAATTCGATCAAAACCTGACCCAAACCCTGGGCCATGAAAATCCAGACACCAAAGTAATTCAACTGCCCATTGCCAAACCTAATTTGGTTATACGTTACATTGGTATCAGCATTTCTGTTGCTGCCTCCCTGGTTTTAATCGTGAGTTTAGGAAATTTCATTTTCACTAATAACTCCGATAAACCGGCGGTTGCAAGTGTTGAACCTTCTGTTTCTAACCCAAGTCCAGCCCAAAATATGCCCTTGGCCGAAGTAGTTAAAAATGAACAATCTGCCACCGTTGTAAGTTTTGACGAAGAAGATATCCTGGAAGTAGTTTCCGAAAACATCGATTTAAGCGATCTTAACACTTTTACCATCCCTGTTGACCAACCCAGCCAGGACGAAATTATTGATTATCTGGTAGACACCGATATTGACCTACAAAGTATAGACCTGTAAACCAAACCATGAAGTTGTTAACCTATGTTCTAAAATCTGTTCTTCCAATGTTGCTGTTGGCAAGCTTGCCATTGCTTACTGCAGCACAACGTGGAGCTATTCCTAAGCCCGGAGGTGCTCAACGTACCGACGGAAGTAAGGAAGATAAGATTTTGGCCCTTAAAATGGCTTTCTTTACCCAAAAACTGGATCTTAGTCCGGACGAAGCTCAGCGTTTTTGGCCTATTTATAACGCTTTTCAAACTGAATTAAAACAACTCCGTAAAACCCGAAAAAACCTGTTGCAAGATGTTTCTGAAAATTACGAAAGCATGAGCGATAAGGAAATTGAAACAGCGTTAGACGACGAACTTAACCTGGCTCAAAAGGAAATTGACCTTCGAAAAAAATACCATCCTCAGTTTAAATCGGTTCTTTCCATTCGAAAAGTGGCTTTGCTTTATAAGGCCGAAGAGCAATTTAAACGACGCCTGCTCGAAGAAATTCAGAAGAAAGAGCAATAGTTTTTTTTTATTTATTTGGCGGGTCCCATTCGCACCTTAGGCATTTAAAACTACAACCCTTTCTGCATGTGCTCATGGTCGGGCTATCGGCTGTAGTCCTCGTCGCCCTTAGCCAAAGGCTGCGGGCTCCTGTGGGCTACTTGCCTCTATCCCTACCCGACACAACCCCAACCTACTTATTCTATTCCGTAGTTTTTCCGTATCCGGATTAATTTTACACAACCTAATCAATTGAAGAATGAACTATTCGAAAAACTAGAATTAGAATTATTTATTTCTAAGGGGCAATGTTTCATAGAATGTTAGTGCAGATATTGGTTTCAATTGAAAACTTCTTTTTTCAATATCAAATTGATAAAAATCATTTCAAGTAAATTTCTATTTCCTTACATTTGAGAAAATTAACAGCATGAAAACATTTTTACCTGCATTAATTGTTTTGATTTTAACAGTAAATAAATCCTTCGCACAAAGTAGCAATGGGAATATTTACCCTTGTGAAGTTCTTCCTCCGATATTATCGTATGCTTGTTACCAAAATTGTTGGTTAGATACACTCCATTTGGGTGGAGATACCAATCTGATAAAGCTAAGTTCATCATGCGATTTATGGCAAATTGGAAACAATCAAAAACCCGAATTTGGCAATCCGGGGGCAGATTTTGGTATTGAAACAGATTTGGATTCTTCCTATTCAACCGGCAATTCCTGTTCGTTTTGGATTACCCCTCCCAGTAACCCTTTTCAATGGGCTTCTACCGTCCTAATGTTTGAACACCGATATAGCACTGACAGTCTTAAGGATGGAGGTGTAATTGAGTATAGTTGCAATGGTACGGATTGGTCCAATGTCGTAAATGATAACTTTATTTCTCCTACCTTCAAATCCTACATAAATTTCCCTTTGGTAGATGATTATGGGAACTATAATCCGGCTTCCATTCCAACCTTAGATGACCTAAATTATTCTTTTACCGGCACTTCCGATACCTGGATCTGGAGTGGCTTTGAATTTATTTGGGCATTCCCTGTAAAATCCATTCAAAATAACCAAAACGGATGTGAGTTTTCGAACATGGATTCTCTGCTATTCCGGTTCACCTTCCACTCTGACACCACCTTCGATAACAAACCGGGTTGGATGATTCGAAACATCGTAGTTGGTTCAATAGATTTAGGAAGTGGAATAAATGAATTCACTCAAAACTCCCCTATAGTTTATCCGAATCCAACCAATGATTTGGTTTTCCTTTCAGAATCTTATCTGGGAGCTAACTTTGAAATTTTGAACTCCATGGGGCAACAAGTTAGTTCAGGCTACTACACTTCATCCGGCATTTCAACCTCCGAATTAAGTGAGGGAAACTATTGGATCAGAGGCTACCTTGGCCAAATTCCCTGGAAAACTACCTTTGTAAAGTATTGAGCAAAAAACTCCTTTTATTAGGCAAGTTTTAAATCAGGTAACCTCTTATTTCATTCTAAATTTGTAAAAGAATAAAAAATCTAAAATTAGAATTTCATTGACCAATACCGGCTTTCTTTGCTAAAATCATCGTCTTTGAAATCCCTATTTTCCCTTACTTTTTTGCTGGTTTCACGACTAGCTTTTTGCCAAACAATTTTCACTTCGGAATGGCAAAAATTATTGGATTTAAATCAATTGCCCAAAGGTGTTAGCATTCAACATGCACAAAACAACCTGGATGTTACATTTTACCAAGGTAGGTATTATGTTGCCCTACGAACTGCACCAACCCATTTTGCTTCTTCCAAAACTGAATTGTATGTGCTAAGTTCTACCGATTTTCATTCCTGGGAACTTGAAACCAAGGTCCATATGCAAGCTGATTTGCGTGAACCCCGCTTCACCGTTTTTCACGACAGCCTGTTTTTCTACTTTTTTAAGGCCGGCTCTCATCCTCTTAAATTTGAACCTAATTCTTTATATGTTTCCACTAAATCAGGCTATCAGGATTTTACAACACCCGAAACCTGCGCACTACATGGTTTTGTTCCATGGCGAATTCGGGAAAGGCAAGATACCTTATACATGTCGGCCTATTATGGAATTGGATTGTATTCCAACCAACACCGGGCCGATTTACGATTGCTGTGGTCAACCAATGGAAAAAACTGGCAACCCATTTCAGAGAAAACCCAAGTAAAGGTAGATCATGCGGAAGAGGGTGAATTTATATTTGATCAACAAGGTGATTTATGGTGTACCATTCGGTTGGAAAGTGTAGGTGGAATGCTGGCACATGCCAATGCCAAACAACTTGACCAATGGGAAATAAAATCCTTACCTGAAAAATACGATTCAGCGTTGTGGTTTGAACACAAAGGAACGCTTTATTTGGTTGCCCGACGAAACATGGATGGGAAGGTAGATCATTCACCGGCATGGTTTGGACCTAAACTTCGGAGAGCCTATAATTTAATCCGATATTCATTTACAGAAAAGAAAACGGCCTTGTTTAGACTAAATCGCACAAATTTCAACTTGGAACATGTAATGGATTTCCCCTCTACCGGCGACAATGCCTTTCCGGGCATAGTAGCAGACGGAAAAGGCGGTTTTTACTTACTTAATTACTCCAGCAATATACATGGAAGGTCTAAGAACTGGATTAGTGGACAACTAGGCAGAACCTATGTTTATTGGACCCGGTTGGAGATTCCATAAAAAAAGCCTGTGAAAATTTAAATCACAGGCTTCTTAAAAATAATAAATTCAAATTATTTGGCAGGTGGAGTTGCAGGTTGTGCAGGTTGTGCAGCCGGTTGAGCACCAGGAGCAGGTTGCTGAGGAGTGTTGGAAGTTGGCACAGAACCATTGTCCATCATTTGCTGCACTTCTGATTCTTTAACTTCGTTGCTTCCTCCAGAAATAAAGATATTGGCAACAATGCTCAAAACAATAATAGCAACTGCTAAACCCCAGGTCATTTTCTCTAAGAAATCCGCTGTTTGACGAGCGCCAAGAATTTGGTTGCTTGGTGTAAAATTGGAAGCCAATCCTCCGCCTTTGGAGTTTTGAACTAAAACTACTAAAATTAATAAAATAGCAGAAATTAAAATGAGAGTAAGTATTGCGTAAAACATGGTTAATCTTTAAGTCGTTCTTTAAGTTTAGAAATTCGGGCTGCGAAGTAAGTAATTTTTTCGGGATGTTTTACACTTAATTTTTCATAAGCATGAATTGCACGCTCAAAATGCCCCTGATTTTCATAAATTTTGGCTAAAGTCTCTGTTACAAGCCCTTCCGGGAGGCTTAAACTTTTCTTGGCAGCTTCTTGTGGTTTAAAAAATTCGGTTTGTTTGGGTTTAGAAATTCGAGGTTGATCTTCCAAAAAACGTTCAATTATTCCGTTTCGTTGCAATTCATCATCGGAATTCGGTTGTGAAGTATGAATTTCCTTGGAACTTTTTAACCAATCTGAAAAACTCATTTTTCCGGAAGATTTCGGTTCAGGAGTGGCATTGGATTTTATGGGTTCGGGACTCGAATCCAACACTGGAAGTTTCAACAATTCGGTAGTAAAATCTAATTGGGTGTATGGTTCGAAAGGAAAAGGCTCTTCGTCCGAGTTTTTAGCGGAATTTGGTTCAAAAGAAGAAGCACTATTTTCAATCGCTTCAACTACCGGAGTTGGCGTTTGATTTTCCAGGATGGCACTTGCATTTACCTCGGTCTCTTCCACTTCCCTGCTGCTTATACGAAGGGGCTCGGGCAATTCTTCAATTGGAGAGATATTGCTTGCTATTTTACCAATTGAAACAGAAGTTTCCGGAACTAAAGCAGTTGGAATTGAAACAAGAATCTCCGAACTTAGCTCTTTTGGAGGAAGATTTTGGTTTTCTAATAAATACTGCTTTAACAAAGAACGATCGATGGTGGCAGCTGAAGCCAATTTCAATTTGGCAGGATACCTTACATGCTTCATTTGAAGCAGGTTTTTAGCCAAAACTAGCTGAGCCGTGGCATACCAGGGATAATGATTCACCAATTCTTCCAATGCAGGCAAACTCTCCGAATTAAGTAATCCCGGATAAATAAGTACTGATTGAAACTCTTTGCTGGTCATTTGTTTAATTATTACCAGTTGGCAATGCTTGCATTAAACACATCTTGAATTAACTGTTGCTTAATTTCATCAATTAATGCAGACTCTACGCTGGAAAGACTTGTTTTACTATCGTAATCGGCAAACCGGGTAAAGGATTTTTCAAAGTCTTGCCTATCGTCTTTATTATTGGTAAATTTAACTGAAATAGTAATGGTTAATCTGTTTTGAGAAGCTGTTTCATTTCCTTGAATAGCGATTGGTGCGGTAACATAATTAGTTATTTGACCTTCGAAATGCAAATCACCTCCATTTCGAACCAAGGTTAAGGAGGTTTGGCTATTTAATTTATCTTTTAAAGCCTCTGTGATAGTTTGCTGCAAATTGGGAGGAGAAAGTGGAGCTACATTGGAAAAAAACTTCACATCTACGGTTTTCACATCCGGGGCGATACTAGCACCGGTAAAAGAATACACTCCACAGGAAGTAAAACCAAGTAAACCCAGGCAAACTGTGAAAAAAATTAAGCGATATCGAATTGAAGCAATCAATGTTCGCGATTAATAAGAAGCTCAAAAAACTCCAACAGTTTTGACTTTCTATCGGCGGGAATATCCATAGAACGAATTATTCCTAAACCATGGTCGAAATATTCTTTCATTTTTCTGGTTGCCAGGTCCTTAATACTTAATTGATTATAAATATCTTTAACTGCCTTTACCTTTTCATTTGGTTCAAAATGGGCAGCATTAATATGGTACATTAAAGTATCCAGCACTTCACCTTGGGCCAATTCAAGAGCCTTAATAAGCAGGTAGGTCTTTTTGTTAGAAATAATATCTCCACCCATTTGCTTTCCTACTTTATTTGGGTCGCCAAAAACATCCAAAATATCATCATGGAGTTGAAAACCTATTCCCAATTCGGTTCCGGCTTTGTACAATTTTTCTTGATTTTCGACTGAAGCATTGGCTGTAATAGCACCCATTTTCAAGGAGGCCGCCAGAAGCACCGATGTTTTCATTTCGATCATTTGAAGATAATCGGAAATACTCACATCGTTTCTACGTTCAAAATCCATATCCATTTGTTGGCCTTCGCAAACAAGAATACCGGTTTCGGTAAAGCATTGGGCCAATGTTTGAAAATGCGGACCTTTGGATAGTATCGAATACGCTAACATCAGCATGGCATCGCCGCTGAGAATTGCTGCGTTGGAACCAAATTCATACCAAACACTAGGTTTACCACGACGAGTTGGAGCGTTGTCCATGATATCATCGTGTAATAAGGTAAAGTTATGAAACATCTCAACTGATGCAGCGGCGTGCAAAGCATCGTTTTCGTTACCACCCATGCAATAATTTCCGAGCAGTACCAGGGTTGGCCTCATTCGTTTACCACCTACTTCGAGGGCGTAGGCTGCCGGCGTATATAAACCTTTGGGTTTTCTATCCAAGCATTCAGACAATACTTTTTCAACTTTAACAAGGCTTTGGTTTAAATCCATGGCGACAAAAATAGGTTAATTAGGCTTTTGATAGGAAACGATGAGGTATGAAAATTTCATTAAATAAATTCGGAACGGAAAAAGCTGGGTAATAGTTCAGAGAATTCCAAAACAGAGATTAGTTCGGGTAAAAATTTGAAGAAACAGTTGTTGATTATTTCACAAATAATAATTGGCATAACAGCCGTAAAAAGGGGAAATAAGAAGGAATACAAGAAGCCCTAAAAGAAAGAATTATACCTTGGAAACAAGTGGATGAAAAACGAATGGTTGGGTTTGCACCTCGGGCAACGATTGAGGCAAGTAGCTCCAATAACGCAGCGTTTAGCGGAGTTATTGGACTACAGCCGAAAGCGTGACCTGAACGCCTTTCGAAAACCGTTGAATATTGCCCAAATCGATTTAGGCGTGAAGGGGCCCGCCAAATTAAAATAAATTAAAAAGAAAAGATAATTTTAATGCGCAGAAACAAATTGACCGCGTTCGATAACCATTCTAATTCCGTCTTCAAACTTAGTAACAGGTCGACCGAGTAGCTCTTCCATTTTAGTGGTATCGGGTTGGCGGCGAGTCATATCGCCTTCTTCGAGCGGGGGCAAATTGCGCAAATTGGAGGAAGAACCGGTAACTTGAATGATGGTATTAGCCAATTCGAGGATAGATATTTCGTCCTTACCTCCAATGTTCACTACATCATTAACGAATTTGTTTTTATAGAAAGCGTTTAAGCAGGCATCGACATTATCGTCGATGTAGCAGAAAGTACGGGTTTGACTTCCATCGCCATAAATGGTAATTGGGTCATTTTGCAAAGCCATGGAAATGAATTTAGACATTACGAAATCCTTACTTTGCTGAGGTCCGTAGGTATTAAAGAATCGGAAAATAGTAAATTCGAGACCGTATTCTTTGTAGAAAGAGCGGAGGTAAGCTTCACCGACATTTTTCACAATTGCGTAAGGAAGACGGCTATTGAGAGGCGTAGTATGTTCATTTTGAGGAAACTCAACCGGTTCGCCATAAACTTCGGACGAAGATGAGTAGTAAACGCGTTTAACACCCGTATTTTTACTGAGGATTAGTACATTGTTGATACCGGTAATATCATTTAAAACCATTACCGGGTGAGACAAGGTACGTTTAACCCCAACGAGGGCGGCATAATGAAACACAAAATCGAAGCGATAGGCATAAAAAACGCTGGAGATATCCTTAAAATCGTTGACATCGCATTTAATAAACTTGATATTGTTATAGGGTGTATGGGGTAATTTCTTCAGACTACCGGTAATCAGGTTATCAACGATTACTACGTGGTTATCGGGGTTGGAAGCGAGCTTTTCGGCCAATGCACTTCCGACAAATCCGGCTCCACCTGTAACTAAAATGCTTGTCATGTTTGTCGATTTCGGGTATAAAAGTAGTTGTTTCAAATATTCATTGACAAATTTTGGAAGGAATTAAATAAGTTTTCCATTATTTGCATAGAGAGGTCAACCAAAAAGCGGAACGCATTACATTTGTGGTTCTAAATTTTTGTACCTGTAAAATTAAATGCAAGAGCATCCAAAGTCCGACTATAGCTTCGAATCTACCGACTTCATTTTGTTTTTAGATAAATGGAAAAAGCCGTTAGGAATATTGATAGGCATCTGTATCGTAGTTACCTTTATATTTACTGAACCTTACTTTATTAAGCCCAAATTCAAATCGACAGTTGTTTTATTTCCGGCAAATACCAACTCTATTTCCAAGGTATTGATATCGGAAAACGGATCGGCGAAGGAGGATGTATTGCAATTTGGGGAGGAGGAGCAAGCAGAGCAATTGCTTCAAATATTAAATTCGGATGAAATCAGGAATCGGGTAATTCAGAAATTTGACCTGATGAAGCATTATGATATTGACACTTCCAATCGATACAAATACACCTTGCTTCAAAAGGAATATGAAGGAAATATCAGTTTTAGAAGAACTGAATTTATGAGTGTGGAAATTGAGGTATTTGATACAGATCCACAAATTGCAGCAGATATGGCCAATGATATTGCTGCATTATTGGATACGGTGAAAAACCGTATGCAAAAGGAAAGGGCATTTAAGGCTATGAAAATTGCCGAGGCCGAATATTTTGACATGAAGAATTACATTAAAAGTTTAGAGGACAGTTTAGATGCTTTAAGAAGAATAGGTGTGAATGATTACGAATCGCAGGTAGAGCGACTGTACGAAGCATACGGAAAAGCAGTATTAGATGGAAAAAAAGAAGCTGCTACAAAACTCGAAGGACAAATAAAAATTGTTTCGCAATATGGAGGAGCTTATGTATCGATTCGGGATATTTTAGAAAATGAAAAGAAGCAATTAACCCATTTAAGGGCCAAATACCATGAGGCAAAAATTGATGCTGAACAAACCTTACCTCATAAATTTATTGTAAACAATGCAACAAAGGCAGAAAAGAAATCTTATCCGATACGTTGGTTAATAATGGTTATATCTGTTTTTTCCACCTTGGTAATGGGAATTTTGTCAATATTGATTTATGAAAAGTTTAAAAACATTAAAGCCCTAAAACAACAATAAGGTATGGCAAATCAAGAAAAATCCTTGTTCGACATTGTCATAAAGTGGCAAAAGGCGCTTTTGGTAATTGGTTTATTGGCAGTGGTTTTATCGGCCATATTTTCCAGTTCTTGGTTCATTACGCCTTTGTATAAATCGACAGCAGTTTTGTATCCGGCAAATATTATTCCATTTGGATCGGAGTCTGAAACTGAACAAATGATACAAGTTTTGCAATCGGATGCCATTTCAGATAGTTTAATTAACATTTTTCAATTGTATAAACATTATGGAATTGATTCCACTACAGATCCATTTCATCGTACCCATTTATTGGAGCAGTTTCATGACAATGTTTTAGTAAAGAAAACGGAGTATGAATCGGTACAGATTGATATATTGGATAAAGATCCCAAGGTTGCTTCGGAAATGGCCGGATCCATGATTCGTTTATTTGATGCCAAAGAGCAACAACTACAAAAACAGAAAGCAACAGAAAAGTATATTGTAGTTAAAAACCAATTGACCCGATTGCAAACAGAAATGGATTCGATGGAATTAATTGTGCAAGGGATGCGAACGGATGATGGATTGTTGGATTATAGCTTACAAACGGAATATGCCATGCGCAATTATTTAAAAAGTGTTTCAGAACGTGGATCCGGTAAGAATTTAGAAGCATTCCTGGAAAAACTAAAATCGAAAGGAGGAAAATTTTTAATTATCACAGAAAATCTTTGGAGAATGCGTTCACAATATGCCGATTTAAAGGAAAAACACGATGAGGCATTGAAGGAAGTGAACAAGAAATTGACCTACAGCAATGTGGTGGTTAAGCCATTTGCTGCTGATAAGAAATCCTATCCTGTTCGTTGGTTAATAGTTGTAACAACCTTAATAAGCAGTTGGCTGCTTTCAATCATTGTAATTTCCGCTTTGGAAAACTACAGGCAAAATGCCCATGAATAAAACATTGGAGTCGAAATGGTTGTATGGTATTGTAGGAGCCTTTATCCTCATCAATACCATCTTGGTTTCGATGGAATTTTTCTACCTTCCGGTATTACCAGTGGCATTGGGTATTGTTTTATTAGCCTTATTGGCACTAGACAAGCTGGTTTTATTAATCGTATTTTGTACTCCTCTTGCAGTTAACATTACCAATATCGGAGGAGGCGTAGGAATGTCTATTCCAACGGATCCACTTTTGTTTGGAGCCATGTTGATTTTTTTTATCAAGCTGCTTATGTCGGGCAGGTTTGACAAGAAAATACTTGCTCATCCAATTACAATTGCCATATTAATAAATATTGCCTGGTTGGGTATTACCTCCTTTTCAAGCAGTTTACCGGTGGTATCATTCAAGTATTTATTATCTCGGATGTGGTTTGTAATAACTTACTACTTTTTAGCATCTCAGCTTTTTAAGAAAGAAAAATCGTTGTTTTCATATTGGTGGTTTTATTTAATTCCGTTTATGGGAATTATTGGATACACTGTCTTCCGTCATTACACGTTTGGTTTTGATCAACAATCGGCTAATTGGGTAATGTCGCCCTTTTATAATGACCATACCGTTTATGGTGCTATTTTGGCTATGTTTTTCCCCTTATTGATTTTTTATACAGTTTCCGGTTATTATTCTCCGTCTACCAGGGTTTTTGTTGCCATCGTTTTGGTCATCTATACTATTGCTTTGGTGTTATCCTATACGCGTGCTGCATGGGTAAGTCTGATAGCTGCTTTTGGAGTTTTTCTGGCAATGAAATTCAGAATTAAGTTTACAACTTTGCTCAGTCTTGGTTCTGTATTTTTAGTTATTCTGGCCTTGTCATGGACTCAGATTCAAATGAAACTAGAAAAGAATAGACAGGATAGCGCGGATGACTTTTCCAAACACGTAAAGAGTATTTCCAACATTTCTTCTGATGCCAGCAACTTGGAACGTTTAAACCGATGGAATTCAGCCTTTAGGATGTTTGAACAACGTCCGTTTATGGGTTGGGGTCCGGGAACTTATGCTTTTAAATATGCCCCATTTCAATTGAGCAAAGACAAAACCATTATTAGCACTAATGCCGGTGATTTAGGAAATGCTCATAGTGAATATATTGGACCATTAGCAGAAAGCGGAGTATTTGGAATGACTACCTTTATTTTAATTCTGATTACCAGCCTATATACCGGAATTACTTTGTATTTTAAGGTAACGGATTTATATATGAAGGGGTTGGTGATGTCAATTACCTTAGGTTTAATTACCTACTATATTCATGGGTTTCTGAATAACTTTTTAGATACAGATAAGGCATCTTGTCCATTTTGGGGATTTATGGCCATGTTAGTCATGATAGATGTTTATCATATTCCATCCAGGCAAGTTGAACAAGTTAATGAAGTAGATTAAGATTTTTCCAGGTACTTGACATCCATAGCATCTCTTAATGCATTTCCAACAGTTGAAAATGCCAAAACAATTAGGAAGACGCAGATACTTGGTGCAAACAAAGCCATACCATTTCCGGCGAAAAGGTAACCGATATGATCTCGTATCATATTACCCCAAGTAGGAATTGGAGGCTGGGCACCTAAACCTAAAAAATTTAGTCCACTTTCGAGTAAAATGGCTGATGCGAAATTGGAGCTTGCCAAGACCAGAAGAATACCAGATAAATTGGGAAGAATATGAATAAAAATAATGCGCAGGTCGGAATAACCAAAGGAACGACAGGCTTCGATGTATTCTTTTTCACGTAGAGATAAAACTTGTCCACGAACCACCCTTGCCACATCCACCCAGGTTGCCAATCCTATGGCTAAGAAGAGAGGTAATAAACCTTTTCCTAAGGCCATAGTAATTGCAATTACCAGGAGCATTAATGGTACCGACCATATGACAGTTGTAAACCAACTCAGGCAAGTATCGACCCATCCTCGATAATAACCGGCCAAGGCTCCTATCAAACATCCCACTAAAAGAGAAATAACAACAGAAACAAAACCAACTGCCAAAGAATATCTTGAACCTAAAACCAAACGACTTAGAACATCCCGACCAAAGCGATCATTTCCTAACAGGTAGGTTCTTTTATCGAGTTCGGATTCTATTACTGTTTTGGCAACGGGAATATCTGATCCGAACTCAACCCATCCCCTAGCCGATTTTTCAATGGGTACACCTTCCTTTTCATCCATCAGAAATACCACCGAAGTTAGGGGCTTAAGACCGGATAATTCGGGCAATTGGGTATTGGCATTTTCCGATTTATCCGGAACAATCCAAGTTGCAAATACAGCTAAAAACAGCCATGCCAAAATAAATCCCAAGGCAATAACCGCCGACCGAATTCGGAGAAACCTGGACCAAGCCAATTGAAAAGGAGAGTATTGTTTTTTCAAAATAAAAAAGCCGCACAAATCTGTGCGGCTTTTCAATACAAAAATCAAAAAATTCTAGTGCTGTATCACCAATTTCTTAACAGCTACAGAATTGCCATGTTGAATACGTGCATGGTAAATTCCTTGGGCATTATTTTCAAGGTTAAGTTTCAACATGCCACCATCTGCTTCAGTAACAGATTGCTCAAAAACGATTCGACCCATAGCGTCCATAATGGTTACGTTCAAATTTTCTTTTGTACCAAATTGGTAATTTAAGAAAAACTCACCATTGGATGGATTTGGAACTATTGCCATTTGATCATGAGTGTTGGATTTGGTTCCTGTTATAACGGTGTTAATGGTGTCACAATCCTGAACCCAAATATCATCAACCATTACAATGAATTGGTCGTTTCCAAAATGGTGGAATGCAACATAAACTTGAGCTCCTACATAGGCCGCTGCATTAATTACAACAGCTTGCGGAGTCCAAACAGTATCACCATCGGTACTGGCATCGTTATCGGTAACATTATACAAGCTAACATTAACAGTTTGGAAATTAGCCGGAGTTGGACCAACAGGAGAAACCAAAACTTCATAACCATCTCTGAAACCATTATCTAAATACTGATGCCACCAAGAAACCAAAACCGTATCATTTTGGATAGTCAATGGTCCAAAGGTAAACCAGTTGTCAGCTTGAACCGGGGTATCGAACCAAGAGGTTGCTGCAAGGAAATTATTGGTATCACCTGTAATAGAGTCTACGGTGTATAACAATTGCCAGTCACCA
This sequence comes from Bacteroidia bacterium, assembly GCA_019695265.1. NCBI lineage: Bacteria > Pseudomonadati > Bacteroidota > Bacteroidia > Bacteroidia bacterium. Next base: position 44,525 of record JAIBAJ010000007.1, read on the forward strand.
TCAAAAGGAGGATTAATGGCTGAATTACCTGTACCTTGATCCTGATCATAGAAGTTAAAGGCAAAATTGGCCTGATCAACCGGATCTACATAATAAGAACCTAAGTCAGTGATAAGTCTTGTATAACAAGTATCGGTAGTACTGGTTTGAACCACGTTGATATAATAGGAGTTGGTTTGAGTGTCAGAATTAGTTCCATCTGAAACAGTTAAACTAACTGTGTAATAACCAACAGTATTGTAAGTAATAGCAGGAGGAGTTTGTCCATTAAATGTAGCAGGAGAACCTCCGTTGAAGGTCCAGGTCCATGAAGTTGGGTTTCCTGTGCTTAAATCGGTAAAGTTGACAGTTCCACCCACATTTACCGTAGTTGGATTTCCAACGAAATTAGCATCTAAGGCGGCAACTGCAGCATCACATTTAGAAAACAAAAACTCGTCTAATCCAAGAATAAACATATCGTTCGCCGTATGATGGAATGCGATATACACATCCTGACCATTGAAGGAAGCAGGCAAATTAGCAGTTTGTGCCGTCCATACAGTATCACCATCGGTGGCAGGATCATTATCGGCGAAAGAGGCGATGGTAGTTGCACCTGCAAAATCAGCGATGGTGTTTCCTGCAGTAGTTACCAATACTTCATATCCATCCCGGTAAGTATTATCAATCATCCAATGATACCAGCTTAAGGTTGAACTTTGAGTACCGGCAGTTAGAGGACCAAAGATGATCCAGTTATCAGCAGTTCCGGGATTATCAAAATAGGAGGTTGCCAATTGGTAAAAATCGGTATCACCAACTGCAATAACATCATAATAGGTTCCCCAATCTGTTGATGTCATTGGATTGTTTGTATTAGGTGTAAGACCATCATTATCTGATGGAACAATAGAAAAGTTAGGATCAACAGTACTAGCTACAGAATAATAAAGGCCATTGAAATAAAACAAAGTATCACAACCGGTACCTCCACCTCCACCTTGAGAGGTAACTGTAATATAGTTGGTGCTGGTTTGAGTATCAGAATTAGTTCCATCTGAAACAACCAATGTTACGGTATAAACACCGGGTGTACTATAGGTAATTACGGGAGGATTTTGACCTGAGAAAGTTGACGGAGAACCACCTGCAAAAGTCCAGGTCCAACTGGTTGGATTTCCTGTTGATTGGTCGGTAAACGTTACAGTATTTCCAGCAACAACAGTGGTAGGTGAACCAACGAAAGCGGCATTTAAGGTTGCTGTTGAGGAATTACAACCACTCCAAGAAACCAATTGTGCACGACCGGCAATTCCATTATTTGAATTGTAGGTTGTAGCCAGGATAGTATTCATTTTATTGGCTTGCTGAGTGGTGAACATGGTAGGACAAGCGGAATAATCCATAAAGTTTTCCCATTGGGTTAATTGTCCACTGCAACGTGTTTGGTTGCTAGGACAAGTAAAGGTTGGCTGATCGGTTGGAGGGGTATCGGAAAAACCATCACCAGGAGTACAACCTGCATTCGCATTTTCGTCTTCCCATGGATGAGGCAAACCCAGGTAGTGTCCGCACTCGTGGGTTAAGGTACGATCACCTGAACCCAACACCTGATAATCTACCACAATACCATCAATTGCTTCCCAGGAAGATCCCCAAGCCGGAAGATAAGCATAACCGGCAGTTCCACCTGTTGATGGACTATAATCTGCCAAATCAACCACCCAAACATTGAGGTACTTTCTAAAATCCCAAGGATATACACCACCATCGTTTCCGGCAGGGTCTTTCATATTATTGGTTTCTGTATCAACAGACCAGTTTGCCTTGGTGGTAGTCGTACGAATAATACCGGTAGTAGAATTACCATTCGGATCGGTAGTTGCCAAACAGAATTGAATTTCCGCATCTGCTGCAACACTCACAAACTGTGAACGTGTATTGGAAAAATCACTATTCTGCTTCCTGTAATCTGCATTCATTTGAGCAATGGTAGCCTGGATGACTGCATCGGAGGCATTTCCGGCATTGGTGGATGAATTATAGATAACATGAAATACCATCGGAATATACTTCACAGCCTTGGGGCCGTTGTATACCGAATGGTCCATGTTTTGGTAATACTCCTGGAATTGTTGAACAGCCTCTGGATGCTCTTCAAAATACTTTTGCATTACTCGTGTTGTTCCGCATAGGTTATTTTGGGCAACCGTAGTTCCCAAAAAACCAATAGCGACAAGGGATAAAGTAGTAAGTAATTTCTTCATTACTAATGGATTTGTTTTATTTTATTGGTGGCAAATTTAAGGAAGTATTTGAACTTAAATTTTTTTTCTTGAACCCAAGGAAGATTTAATTATGTTTGCTCAAAATTTTTCAAAATGGGAAAAGGAGATATCAAATCTAAAAGAGGAAAAATTGCAAACAAATCCTACGGTGTACGTCGTTTAAGAACTACAGGCAAACTAAGTGCATCAGAAATTGCAGAAGCAAAAGCAGCAAAGGCTATTCAAGCTGTTAAATCTGAAAAAGCAAAACCTGCAAAAAAAGAAGCTGAAGTAGGTGATGCAAAAAAAGCTGTAAAAGCTAAGGCTAAGTAAAAGCTAAACTTTTCAACCCGGTTTGTGTATTAGAAATGCACAAACGAATTAGAGTTTGTTATTTAATTCCCATGAAAATTAATTACAATCTCTAATTCAGGGTAACCCCAATTAAATTAAGAATTAGGTATTAAATCCTTTTACTGATAGAATTGGGTTCAAAAAAAAAACCGATCAATGATCGGTTTTTTTTTGAATAATGCTGAAATTAACTATCTAAACATTCATACCGATCTGCATCGGGTTGCGCCTTTAAATCTTCCAATTCCTGACCACATACTTCGAATGTTGGACCTTTATTTCCATATACATTGGTATAATTACAATTGGAACATTTCTTACAACTTGAAAGACCAATAGCAAGAAATGACAACAGAACAAGGCTAATTTGAATCGTTTTTTTCATTTGATTAATTACAAGTATAATTTGGGTCACTTTCTGCTTGGGTTAAATCATCATCGCAATAAGTGGTAGATGGTGATGGGGAATTACTTCCAGTATTTTTATAGGTACAAGTTTTACAACGTGTACAAGATGGTAATATAGCCAATGTAGTTCCGAAAATGGCTAATATCAAGGATATCTTTTTAATCATAGCTTTAGTTTTTTTAGGTTAAAGCGGTTCACATTCAAAAAGTTTGCCAATTAATCGCAAACCTTAGTTGTTGGAAATTTATTTCCCTGAGAGCAATGAATAAAATACCTATCATTCGCATACAAGGCTCTAACCAAAGCACCTGTGCGGTATTGTAATTTCAACAATTCAACTTCATGTCCACAATTTACACTATCCAAGGTATCAACACCAAGGGAATCCAGATTGGCGACATAGGCCGAATCCCAACGCAATTGCTCATTGAAATTATCAGGAATACTATCAAATATGGCAGTATCGTATACTGCACAACCCCAACAATAGAAAGAATCGGAGTATGTTTTTAATTGATTGAAATCTTCTTCTTTACCACACTTCTCAGGACTTATATAAAGAACATGGCCAGAGTTGGTATCTTTTACCGTACAAATAATACACTTTTTACAACTGGAAATGGTAACCAACCCTGAAATTAAGGTTGCAACGAAGAAAATTGGACCAAATACTTTTTTCATGTTTTGAAATTGTGGTGGCGAAATTAAATGAAATTATGAATTTTTGCGAATATTATCGGAATTTATCTGATTAACGTTACTCTTCCTTTGTAATTGTATTTTCTATCCTTAAAGTCTGTGGCGTTCACCGAATAAGTATAAACTCCTTGTTGAGCATCAGCTCCTGTAGTTTGCACGATTCCATCCCAACCATTATCCAAACTTTTGGTCCAAAACACTTCTTCTCCCCAGCGATTAAATACTTTCATCTCAAATTCCTTTACCCCTTCTCCTTGTGCATTAAATATGGCATTCTTCTTATCCTCATTTACAGTAAAGGCACTTGGAATATACAGGGCATACAATGGAAATACACAAACCTCCTTGGTAATCTGATCTTCACAACCAAATTGATTCCAAACCCTCAAAGTAACATCAAAGCAACCGGTATCCACAAAGGTTCTAAATGAATTGGAATCGTCTGAAAAGGTACCATCACCAAAATCATATAACCATTCTACTGCATCTTCTGAATAATGTGTGAATTCAATGGTAGGAGCAAACATATCTACTTCCAGTTTATTAGGGAAAAACTGAGCTACAGGCAAAGGATTAACAACCACCAAAGCCGGTTCAGTAAAAGTTGCAGTACAGCCATGATTGGTCGAAATTGTTAAACTTACATCATAAACCCCCGGTAAGGTATAGACATGTTGGGAATTAGAAATGGTACCTTGAGAATTGTCACCAAAATCAAATAAAATACTTGCCGGATCTATGGTATTGGTTTGTGACCCAATGGTTGGTACCGTAGAAAACTCAGAAAAATCAACCGCTACCGGCTGACATGAATCGCCACGAATGGTGTAATTGAAAAACGGCACAGGGGAAGGGTAAACAAAGTAATTGTTAGTAGTAGTGGCTACACAACCTGAATCGCTGATACATTTCAAAGTTACTACATAATCATTCGGACTTAAGTAGGTATGTGTTGGTGCAAAGGTCGTATCGTTTGGACTACCATCTCCATAAATCCAAACATGAGTTGCAATATTTCCCGAATTAATGGTGGATGTATTATTAAAACTTGTGGAATTACCAATACAAACATACGCTGCTGAAAAATTAGGCTGTGGTAAAGGATTTACCACAGCTTCTTTGGTTATAGAAGCAGTACATCCATTATCACTTGTTACCGTTAACGACACCTGAAAGCTTCCATCATTACCATAAGAATGAGTTGGAAACTGGGTTAAATTGGCAGCCGAATTATCACCAAAATTCCAAGACCAATTCGTTATTGAACCATTGATTACGGTACTTAAATCAACAAAATGGGTGCTGTTTCCTAAACAAACAAAATCAGACGAAAAATCAGGAGTGGGGATAGGTGAAACTTCCACTTGATGCACAATGGTATTGGTGCAACCCTGATCACTGGTAACTATTAAACTTACATTGTAAATAAGTGCAGTATTGTAAGTGAAACTGGCAACAGGGGTGTAGGCATGCGTACTTGGCAAACCAGGTGCACCTTGAAACTGATTGAAGTTATAATTCCAGGAGTCAATAGTACCGGGTGCAGGAATTGTGCTATTATCAGAAAAAGTAACCGGCAAACCTTTACAAACCGGATTTGGACTGGAAGTATAATCTGCAACCGGATTTGGATTTACAACAGCATTTAGTGTGGCAGTGCTTGAACATCCTTGGTTGGTTGTGGTAACCAAGGTAACCGGATAATTAGTATTAGGAGAATTAAAAGTAAAGGTAAAGCTAGGATTAGATTGTGCACTCACGTTACCACCTCCAAAATCCCAGGCATATGTGGTAATAGTACCAGTAGAAACTGAACTTTGATTGGTAAATAACGATGGACTACCTTCACAAACAGGCAGCACTTCAAAATCAGTTACCGGCAGCGGATGAGCTACAGCCTGATTGGTTATGGAGGCCGTACACCCATCGGAAGTTGTTACGGTTAATGTAATGTCATAGGTGCCTGCTGCATACAAATGTGTTGTATTTGCACCTGTCCCTGCCGCTGAACCATCTCCATAATCCCAACTCCAACCAAGAATGGTTGCAGGTGGATTAATAGTTGAAGCATCGGTAATAGTTAATGGTACATCTTCACATTCCGAAGTTGTGGTAAAAGCTAAATTAGGTGCAGGGTAAACAGTAACAGCATTGGTAACTGTAGCAGTGCAACCTAAAGAGGAGGTGATATCTAATACAACATTATATGTAGCATCACTGGCAAAACTATGAGACCCATTTGTTTGAGCTAAACTTACCGAACCATCGCCATAATTCCAATCGCTATTGGAAATCACACCATCCGTAGATGTGCTGGTATTGGTAAATGTCATTACCTGGCCGTCACACACATTATTCCAGGTAAATGAGGCTGTTGGTGGTTGATTAATTGTTACACTGGTGGTAAATACATCCGAACAACCATTGGCAGTAGTTACAGTTAAAGTTACGGTGTAAGTTCCGGCAGAGGCATAAGTATGACAAGGTGATTGAACAACATCATTAGGGGTGCCATCTCCCCAATCCCAATCATAAGTGGAAATAGTTTCTGTGGCTGCAACAGTGCTGGTATTTACCGGACAAACCTGAGTTCCCAAACAAACATCCGCTATGGTGAAATTAGCTGTTGGAACATCAAACACATTAACCAATTGCTGCACTCCGGAGATACATCCATGGTTATCCTGAACGGCATGGGTTACCAAATACTGACCGGAAAAAGTATAGGTATAACTCACTGCATTTCCCGGAACCGGATTGGTATTATCGCCAAAATCCCATGCATACAGAACTAAACTTCCGGCAGGGGTGGAAGTACTGGTGAAATTATTCGGTGTACCTAAACAAGCATTGGTAGATGTAAATGATGGGGTTGGCAAGGGATAAACAGTTACAGGAACCGGCGCACTGGTTGCCACACAACCATTATTATCCTGCACGGTTAAGGTTGTATTATAGGTTCCCGGTGCTGAATAGACATAACCTGGATTTTGAACATTCGCAGAAAATCCATCACCCAAGTTATAACCCCAGGCTACAATGGTTCCACCTTGCACAGTTGATTGGTCTGTAAAAGGAGCAATATCTCCTAAACAATGATTGGAAACAGTAAATTGTGCTTCCGGATTAGGAAATACAGTTATAGTAAAATTATCTGATCCGGAACATCCATTGGCATCCGTAACAGTTAAGGTAAAATTAGTGGTGTTCAGGGCTGTCCAGGTGGTGGTGGCCGCATTGGGATTGGCTATACCATCGGGTGGACTCCAATTATAGGTTAAGGTAGGATCAGCAGGAGCAATGGAAAGGTTAATTAAAGTCCCTTCACAAACACTTTGATCCTGACCTGCAGTAACCTGAGGTGAAGGCAAAACAAGCACAGGAAAAGTTTGACTAGCGCCACAACCACTGATATCATTTACGGTTAAGGTAACGTTGTAATTTCCTGCTGTAGCATAGGTATGAGACGGGTTTTGAATTCCGGAAACAGTTGGAGTTCCATCTCCAAAGTTCCAGGTCCACTGGGTTATAGAACCTAAATTGGAAGTACTGGCATCATTAAACTGGGTTGGATTTCCTTCGCAAACCGATGGGGTAGCTGTGTTAAAGCTTGGAATTATATTTAAGCAAAACCTATGTTCATTGTTTTGTCCACCGGTAGCTGCTGTAAAACCCCAATAAACCTGACTATTACCACCAAAAATCGAAGCGATAATATTTCCGTTATAGGAGGTTCTTAAAACCCCATCAAAAAAAACCTGAAAGCTATTGGCGGCAGGATCCCAAACCAAGCGCAACACATGATAACCGCAATCTTCCACATTGCCGCTGGTAGAACTTGCCTGAACCGGACCGGCCAAATTGGAACCGGTGCCATGATCCACTCCCCCATTTTGCATAATGGCAATGTGATCATACGATGGATCACTTGAATTTTGATAGGTATCAATTTCAACAGCCAATGAAGGTGTAATACCCTGGTATCCCATTCCTCCTCCCGATGCGCCAAGACTTGTACTAACCGGTTGAAGTACAAAAGCCATTCCATCGGCACCTCCATCATTACAACCTAAAAATACATCAAAAGAAAAATCAAATGGATTGCTTAAGTCCAATAAATTATTGTTCCAAACCGATCCAAATTGGGTATTGGAGGCCGTGGTTAATCGATAACAATCACAACTTAATGAACTGGCATTCCCATTAACAGAGAATTGTTGAGCCCTTGATAGCAACGATGCAAAAGAAATTAAAGCTAAAACAAGTGCCCTACCTAAGGTTTTCATCCAAAGTTTAAATTGGTTTAAGGTTGCTAAATTAAACATAAAAACCTAAACTTTTCCGACATAAATTGCAATTTGTCAGATGATTCAACTTTCAACCTCAATCAGAGGAAGATTCAGTTTTAAAAAGATATTTTTGATTTATAGGATGCGGGCCCCCTTCGCCTTTCCCGGAGTGGTATATTTTTACCATAGAAACTGCACCAAGGCTCGGGTCACGCTATCGGCTGTAGTCCTCGTCCCCCTAGGCTAACGCCGTCGGGGTCCTGTGGGCTACTTGCCTCTATCGTTGCCCGAGGGTGCAAGCCCAACGTGATTTACTTTTTACCAAGCCCTTCATTTCCCTAAACAGATTCCAATCTGCATACAGGTATCTATTTGGCGCCCTTGCCTTAGTAAAAGAAACGGCTCCTATATCTTACCGAATACCGTTAACAAATCTGCAAAACCAAAATGGTTTAATACTACTTATTCTATAAAGTTGGTATAAAAATGTAGAACCTAATCGGTCATTGGTCTTACCAGGAACTCCTTGGCTTGCACTTTCTTCCCGGGTAGGGATAGAGGCAAGTAGCTCACGGTATATCAAGGCCTTTTAGCGAGGGCATACCGTGACTACAGCCGATAGCCCGGGCCTGAGCCAGTTTTATTCCATACAAAACGCTACTTTCATGCGAAGGCACCCGCCTCATCCTAAAAAAGAAAACACAGAACATTTTATCAATAAACACAAATGAATACGAATTAAGACACTGATTATCAAAATCTTATTACAACTTAACATTGGATTTCAGACTCCAACTTCTGGCTTTTAATTATTTATTGTTAAAAACGGAAAAGGCAAGGTCAAAATACCAATTTTTGCACTCAATTTTTTTGAAAGATGAGTTACGGAAAATGGATTGTAGGCGGTTTAGGCTGGGCATTTGGTGGTCCGGTAGGAGGATTAATCGGTTTTGCAATTGGAACCTTATTCGATTCGGCAGCAACGATGTCGTTAACCGACCCAAAGGGTAATCCAATTCCAAATCAAGGCAATAGAAACTCCCAACCCGGCGATTTTGTAGCCTCCTTATTGGTATTATCGGCTGCCGTTATGAAGGCCGACAACCGAATAATGAAATCGGAATTGGAATATGTTAAGCAATTTTTCATACGACAATTTGGTGAAAATCAATCCAATTCACTGCTACTTACCCTGCGTGAATTACTTAACAAAGATATCCCGGTTACCCAGGTCTGTCATCAAATTCGTCATAACCTGGACCATTCATCCAGGTTACAATTGCTCCATTATTTGTTTGGAATTTCCAATGCTGACGGACATGTTCATGCTCAGGAAATTGAACTAATTTCGAAAATAGCTTACCATTTAGGGGTAAGTGATAAAGATTTTGGCAGTATAAAAGCGATGTTTGTAAAAGATTCAAAAGCCGCTTATGCCATATTGGAGATACAAGAAAATTGTAGTGATGAAGAGTTAAAAAAGGCTTATCGAAAAATGGCGATAAAATACCATCCGGATAAAATTAACCACCTGGGTGAAGAATTTCAAAAAGCGGCCAAGGAGAAATTTCAAGAAGTTCAGAATGCTTATGAGCAGATTAAAAAAGAAAGAGGAATTGTTTAGCTAGTGCATGCTGAAATAGCGAGAAATGCAGTAAACCCAAACAGCCAAGGAGAAGCGTTAAACTTAACACGACGAACTGCCGGCAACTAATCAGATGCTGTATTTCTGACTAACATTCCAATGTAAACTTCAAATAATAAGGAAGTAAGGAAACTAAGAAAATCTAATTCAAAACCTTGCAGTAGTTGGATTTGAATAACTGTCTAAATGAGCAAGAATGAATCGATGAAGTGTTTTTTAGCTGACCCTAACTATTTGATGTAGAAGCGTTTCATCAGCACCTCATGGTTTTGCAATTCAATTTTAACCAGGTATAAACCAGGCTCTAACTGACTAAGATCGCAACGGATTTTCTCTTCTTGTATAGTTCCGCAAAACACTTTAGTTCCCAATACATTAAATATGCTTACTTCAACTGCTTGATTATTTCCGGTCAGCGTAATTTCAAACTTACCTTGATTGGGATTTGGAAAAACCAAAAAATCAACCGGATTAGTGGAAGTCCAACCAATTTGGGTGGATAAAAGAATAGCGAAAAGTAAAAGTATTCTTTTCATGGTTAGCGTTTTCATACCTTTTAACCAAAACCTTGCCAATCTGTTTCAAAATTGGGATATTTTTAGAATAGGTAAAATCGAGCTGAAAAAAATCTTAGGGTTTTTCTTTGGTATACAAGTCTTTCAGTTCTGTTCTAACCACTTTAGATCCCTCTTTTAGTCTTTTGGAAACCGCATTGTAGGGTGCAAATATCACTTCAGCACCAGGCTCTAAACCGGAAATAATCTGAATATACTCATTATCTTGAATTCCGGTTTTTACTGCGGTTTTAATGGACTTACCATCTTTATAAAGAAATACGACTTCTTCAATTTCTTCTTCCACTTCTTTTGAAGCTTTGGCCCCACTTGCATCAACTTCTTGACCTCGTTCTTCGTTTTCGGTCATGGTTTTCTCTTCCGGATCTAAGGCAGTGCTATCCAATCGGGTAGTAACAGCTTGAATCGGAACAGTTAGCACATCTTTTTCAATTTGGGTTCTGATATCAACCGTGGCCGACATTCCGGGACGAAACGGAGACAAATTGGGCTGATCTTTTTTGAGTAAATCCGAATAAGATTCTTGCAAAATACGCACTTTTACTTCAAAGTTAGTTACCTGATCAACCGCCAATCCGGACGAAGAATTAGCCGAATTAGCAATGCTGGTAACAATTCCTTTAAATTTCCGTCCCAGGTAGGCATCCACTTCCACTTCGGCCGTATCATTCATATGTACACGAACGATATCGCTTTCGTTAACATCCACCTTAACTTCCATTTCATTGAGGTTAGCAATTCGCATAATTTCAGTACCTGCCATTTGAGAAGTTCCCACTACCCTCTCCCCTTCTTCGATATTTAATTTAGAAACAGTTCCATCAACTGGAGAATAGATGGTTGTTTTGGCCAGGTTTTCCCGGGCTTCTTTTAAGGCTGCCTGAGCGCCTTTAATATTAAAATTGGCTCCATCTACACTTTGCTGGGTAGCAACAATTTCCGCTTTTGCCACTTCGTATTGAGCTTTTGATGCTTCAAATTCTTGCTGCGAAATAACCTTTTCATTAAACAACTTTTCATTGCGTTTAAAAATGGCCTCCGTATTAGCGAACTGACTTTGAGCTTGGGTTAAACGGGACTGGCTGTTTGAATAAGTAGCTTTTGAAGTATTTACAGATGCTTCCAGGCGTTCAACTGCTGATATATATAAATCAGGTTTTACCTTTAAAAGCAATTGTCCTTTTTTAACTTTATCACCTTCCTTCACCAATAGTTCTACCACCTCCCCGGAGACATCGGCACTGATTTTCACTTCCGTTTCAGGTTGCACTTTACCACTTGCCGAAACAGTTTCGACGATGGTTCTCTTTTGGGCTTTTTCAACAGCAACTTTTATTCCTTCCTCCTCGCCAATCCAACCCTTTTTCTTTGCAAACATGCCGGCTCCAACCAGCACCACTACCAAAACCAAAAGACCGATGATGATATTACGTTGTTTCATGGTATACGAAAACTCCTGTTCAATTTGGATGCGAAAGTAATCAGACATTACCTTCCTTTTCCTTTTTCAATTCTCAATATTTCAAAAAAAAAGGAATCCAAACTGGATTCCTTTTTCATTTGCTTTAACAACGAACTAGTTTTTCACAACTTTAAAGCTGTTTAAACCATTGGCATTTTCCACAGAAAGGAAATATACTCCGCTGCTCAAAGCTGATAAATCGATGGTTTGATTTTCAACTGAAACCGAATAAACACGACCAACAGCGTCGCTAAGCTTTAGTTTTGAATTAGCACTTAAACCTTTAATATTCACTTTACCCGTTGTTGGGTTTGGATACAATTGCAGGTTGCTACCATTTACTTCATCAAAACCTATTCCTGAAATCAGGAAACATTCTGATTCACCTTGGCATCCATTTGCATCGGTAATAACAACATAGTATGAACCATTTTCGGTGGGAGTAAACACCTGTCCGTTGGCTCCATTTACCGGGCTGTTAGAAGCACAATTCATCCATTGGTAAGAAGTAGAGGCATTTGCAGTTAAGGTATTGGAAGCTACAGTAACATTTACAAACACATCGCCAACCACTTCAATGTTAAGTGAGTCGATTACAGGGCAACCGTTTACATCCGTCAATTCAAAATAGTAGGTTCCTGAAAGATCGGTGGTAGCATTTTCCAAAACCGGATTTGGATTATAGGAATAATAAAAATTAGGACCGTTCCAGTAGTATTCCATACCGGAAGCATTTCCGCTGGATATCAGGATATCATTTCCTTGACAAACGGGGCTGTTAGAGGTTAGATTCAGGTTAGAATTACTTCCTTGTATAATAATTCTTTCATAGTGGTAATTGCTACAACCGTTTGCATCATTAACGGTTAAATAAACATAGTACTGCCCGCAATTAGCGAAGGTATGGGTTGGAGCTGCAATGGTTGAAAAACCACCATCATCAAAATCCCACTCATAGCTTGAAATTCCGGCGGTATTACTTACCTGAAAGTTGGCAGTTTGATTATTCAGCGTATAGGTAAATGCAGGATTTAAGCCACCAACCTGAATCAATTCTTCATAGTAACCGGAACAGCCGGTAGCGTTATCTACGTTTATTGAAACATAGTATTGCCCCGGACAAGTAAAGGTATGAGATGGATTTTCAAGGCTGGAAGAGTTACCATCGCCAAAATACCAATCCCAATTGGCGGTATTAGCACCGGAGGTATTTGTAAAAGTTACGGTGGTCCCATTAACAACGTAAGAATAACCGGCTTGGAAGCCTGCCGTAATTTCAATTTGTTCAGAATAGGTGGCAGAACAGCCATGGCTATTGGTAACGGTAAGGCTCACGGTGTAAAAATCCGGACAAGAATAAACATGGTTTGGATTTTGTCCGGTAGAAGTAGTTCCATCCCCAAACTCCCAGGACCAAGTGTCGGTAGAAGCAGAAGTATTGGTAAAATTCACAGAGGAATTATTAATAGCATATTCGAAGCTAGCGGTAAATCCACCTAAATTGATGGTTTGAGTGCTGTAATCGCTACATCCATAGTCATCATATACTGAAAGCGTCACATTGTAATCGCCCGGACAGCTGTAAGGATGAACGGGGCTAGCTTCGGTGGAATTGGAAGCATCATCAAAATCCCAATCATAGGTTAAATTAGCACCGGTGGATGCATTGGTAAAGGTTACAGTATTGCTTTGAACTGAATAGGTAAAGTCAGCTTGACTTGTTCCTTCCACTTCCACGGTAGAGTATTGGGTGGAGGTACAAAAATCATTAGCAACTGTCAAAGAAACATAATACATTCCTGAGCAATGGTAGTCGATGCTTGCATTTTGGGTAGTTACAATAGCAGCATCCAAATCCCATTCATAAGAAGTTGGAGTACCCACACTTGCATCGGTGAAATTCACCACTGAGCCTTGGATATCAACAGAATATTGTGCTTCAAGGGTGTATTGTCCCGGAGCTTCAACAAACAAATAATTAGAACTTTCGCAGCCATTTGCGTTGGTTACATACAATGAAACCCAGTAACTTCCGCTACATTGGTAGGTATGGGTTGGATTTTGAATGGTGGAAGTGGTGCCATCACCAAAATCCCATTCCCAAGTTGTTGGGTTACCTGACGAAATATCGTGGAAGCCGGTAATAACACCTTGACTGGCATAGTTAAAGTTTGCACTCAGGTTGCTGGAACTTTCAGATACATAAACATAGTCTAGATAGGTATTGGTACAACCATCCGCATTAGTCACGGTTAAAGCTACATCGAAGTAACCGGCACAAACGTAACTATGAGTTGGATTTTGATCTGTTGAAGAAGAACCATCGCCAAAATCCCATTCCCAGGATATTGGATCACCGGAAGAAAGGTCGGTAAAAGAATATTCGTTATTGGTATTGGAATATGAATAGTTACCTTCCAAAGCATTGTTAAATGACAAGGATTGGGTTGCATTCGTAGAACATCCGCCCGAATCTGTTACAACCAAACTAACCTGAATGTCGAAAGGACAAACATAGGTATGGCTTGGATTCATAGTGTTTCCATTAAAACCATCTCCAAAATACCATTGATAGCTGGAAGTGGTATCGGTTGACAAATTGGTAAAATCAACTGTAAACCCATTGGTAACGTAGGTAAACTGAGAATTAGCACTGCAGGATTTATAAGCTAAAGTAAAGTCACCAAAATTATCATTGTAACCTCTAACCTTTAAGTAAGCCACTCCTGAATAAGGCGATACCCATTCAATTTTGGATAATAAATCACAATCATCATCATTGTAGGTGATATAGATACAATTGCTATCAGACAATTCTATGTAGGTATCAAAATTGGCATCAGCCCCATCCTCACAACCTGTTTTAAAGGTATAAGTATAACCTTCCACCACTTGAACTTTAAAAATTTTACATCCCCCGGTTTCAATGCTGGAACTTTGCAGTTGCCAGGAAGAATTTGGATTAATGGAGAAATCATTTTGGGGACAGATCAAACATTGGGCTTGAACGCCGGAGCTATAAAAACCCAAGGCCAACCCAGTCAAAACGATCAAAATCTTGAAATAGGTAGTAAATAATTTATGCATGTAATATTAATTTCAACAAAGATACTTTTAAATTCCGATTGAAACGAGGTAAGTGAATAAATTGGCACTTTCTGTGAATAACCATTCCTTAATTTCCTGCATATCTTTCTGATTGCTTTGAATTTCTGAATTGATTTTTGCAACTATCTTTCATAGTCAGAACCGGCTCGGAAAATTAATACCGTATAGACCTTATGATAAGTCCAATTTAATGTAGGATTTTTTTAACCCAAATTTCCAAAGAAGTAAAACCAGGCATTTGAATTAATTCAGTATTGATAAGTGATACTATATGAAAAATACACATACTTTGGACCTTGCACCCTTCGGGCAACGATAGAGGCAAGTAACCCACAGTACCACGCGGCGCTAGCCAAGTGGGACGAGGATTACAGCCGATAGCGTGACCCGAACGCCATGCAAGATATTTTGGGTTTTAGCAAAAAATGGTTGGGCGGAGGGGGCCCGCATAAATTCTATAAAAAAGAGATTAATCCTCCCTGTTGACTTTTCAGCATGCCCTATTTTACAGCCGAAACGCAACACATAAAACCGTAATGATGCTTTCAAAAACAATAAAAGCCGGGAAGAAAAAACCAAGTTTTTATTCCATCCAGCTTTTGAAATAGGATTCATCATCCATTTGCATGGCTTGTTTTGTAATCATCAATGGTTTAAAGGTATCAATCATAACCGCCAACTCAAAAGTTTCCTTTTTACCAATGCTTCGTTCGGTAGCTCCGGGTTGAGGACCATGAACAATTCCGGCTGGGTGCAAGGTAAAATCTCCCTTTTGGATATTGTTCCTGCTCATAAAGTCACCATCAACATAGTATAGAATTTCTTCGCTGTCGATATTACTATGGTTGTATGGAGCCGGAATAGCCAGGGGATGGTAATCATACAACCTTGGGACAAAACTGCAAACCACAAAATTATTTGCCTCAAAGGTTTGATGGATTGGTGGAGGCAAATGAACCCTTCCTGTCAGAGGCTCAAAATTATGAATAGAAAATCCATAGGGATAACAATAGCCGTCCCAACCTACTACATCAAACGGATGAGAGCCATACACGTAATTATACAAAACACCTTGCTTCTTAATTTTTATCAAAAAGTCGCCCTTTTCATCATAGGTTTCCAAATCTTGTGGAAGCTTATAGTCCCTTTCGCAAAAAGGAGATGATTCTCCCAATTGTCCAAATTTATTTCTGTAATGTCGAGGCGTATAAATTGGGCTAAAGGATTCCAAATAAAGCAATCGATTATTTTCAGATTCAAAACTAAGTTGGTAAATCATTCCACGGGGAATAATCAAGTAATCGCCGTATTCAAATGGGATTTGTCCGACCATAGTTTTAAGCACCCCTTTCCCTTCATGGATAAACAACAATTCATCGGCATCCGCATTTTTATAGAAATAATCCTGCATTGATTTT
This sequence comes from Bacteroidia bacterium, assembly GCA_019695265.1. Classification (NCBI taxonomy): domain Bacteria; kingdom Pseudomonadati; phylum Bacteroidota; class Bacteroidia; species Bacteroidia bacterium. The sequence continues at coordinate 60,733 of JAIBAJ010000007.1, forward strand.
TTGGGAGCGGCAACTCCTACAATCACATCCGAATTTACCATCATTGGGATACGACTATCCAAAAAATCATCGGTTGGGGTGGCTTTAAAACCCAGGAAGCGATGTGCCTTCAAATTTTTAGCAAAGGCTATTTCGGGGGATACATCCTTTGAATCGCCTATGGATTTAACCATTGTTGGTCGGTAATTATGATAAAGTATGGAAGACAATCCGCTAAATCCTTCCGTTCCAAAAAGTTGTTCCACGTACAATTCGCCGGAAGGTTTACGGTATTGGATATGCCTTTTGTTGGGGAATTTTCCTAGTTTATGATAAATGGGCATGGGTAATTAAATTAGGTAAGGTATTAAAAATTATAAGGTTCGGCTTCCATTAAAATAGTCAAAATCGTTTCCACCACATCTTCTGCATTGGGTTTTGAAAAATAATCTCCATCGGTTCCGTAAGCAGGACGGTGAGCTTTTGCAGAAATCGCCACCGGCTTACTATCCAGGAAGCGATAAGCTCCTTGTTCATCGAGTACTTGTTGCATCATATAAGCAGAAGCCCCACCCGGAACATCCTCATCCAGAAAAACTATGCGATTTGTTTTTTGCAGACTCTTAACAATGCATCCATCCAAATCAAATGGAAGCAAGGTCTGTACGTCTATCAATTCAACCGACACACCTTCTTCTTTCAGTTGTTCAATGGCGTCTAGGGCTATTCGAACACAAGAACCATAGGTAACCAAGGTAATATCATTTCCTTCAACCAATACTTCCGGGCGGCCCAAAGGAACTGTAAATTCACCTAAATTGCTGGGGAGGTTTTCCTTGGATCTGTAACCATTTAAAGGTTCCACAACTATTGCCGGCTCATCAGCCTGAAGCAAAAGGTTATACATTCCGGCGGCTTGTACCATGTTTCGAGGCACACAAATATGCATTCCACGAAGCGAGTGAATCAGGCTTCCCATCGGAGATCCACTGTGCCAAATTCCTTCTAAACGATGCCCCCTGGTTCGGATAATTGCCGGAGCTTTTTGTCCACCTTTGGTTCGGTAATGCAAGGTAGCCAAATCATCGGTCATCATTTGCAAACCATAAAAAACATAGTCTAAATATTGAATTTCAGCAATAGGCCGTATTCCTCTCAAAGCCAAACCAATACCTTGTCCGACAATTGTACATTCACGGATACCTACATCAAAAATTCGAGTAGTTCCAAACTTCTTTTGCAATCCTTCAAAACCCTGGTTTACGTCGCCAATATTACCCAAATCCTCACCAAAGGCTACCAGATTAGGGTATTTTTCAAACAATTTATCAAAGTTAAATTTAATCACCTCTCTCCCATCCACCGAGCTTGGAGTATCCGGAAATACAGGTTTGGTTTCGGCAATTGACAAAGCACTCCATTGGCTTCGGCTATGCAGACATGAATTGTAATCTTCCCGATTTTTCTCATTTGTTTGCTCATACCAATTTTGTAGCGCTTTTCGATGCGAGTTATCCAATCCCATGGTTGCCCGCAAGGATTTTCTGACAGCCACCTGAATATCTTTTTTACCAGGGTCAATAGCAGTTGCCAGGGCTGAACGATACTTCAATAAATCTTCCCTATTTCCCAAATCTTTGGCCAATGAATCTATCAAAGAAAGTGCTGTTTGAAGGTCGGTTTTTATGGATTGCGTATAGGCTTCCCATGCTTTTCTTCGACCTTCTTTTACCTGATTTTTGACTTCTTCTTCCACCTGGTCAAGCTCTTGCTCTGTTGCCAGGGCATTTTCAACCATCCATTTACGCATTTTTACCAGACAGTCGAAATCCACTTCCCATTGCAAGCGTTCTTTTGATTTGTAACGTTCATGAGAACCTGAAGTAGAATGGCCTTGAGGCTGAGTTACCTCTTGAATATGGAACAATACCGGAGTATGGGTACTTCTGCATTCATCGATTCCTTTTTCATACATTTCAATTAAACCGGCGTAATCCCATCCTTTTCCGGTATAGATCCGCAAGCCATTGGTACCTTCTTCTTTTTCGAAACCTGCTAATACTTTCGAAATACTTTCCTTGGTAGTTTGAATTTTCTTGGGAACCGAAATACCATATCCGTCGTCCCAAACACTTACTGCCAAAGGCACTTGCAAAACACCAGCGGCATTAATTGTTTCCCAAAAATGGCCTTCCGAGGTACTTGCATCGCCAATAGTTACAAAAGCTACTTCATTTCCTCCTTGGGTAAAGGAAGGGAAATTGGAAATAGTTTCTTCATTTCTATAAATTTTCGATGCCAATGCCAGGCCAAGCGCTCTGGGCATTTGCGCGGCAGTAGGTGATATATCCGACGAAACGTTGTAATGTTGAGTTTGATCCTTCCAGCTACCATCGGCATTTAGAATTCGGGTTCCATAATGACCATTCATGGAGCGACCAGCCGAGGAAGGTTCGGCTACCACATCCGTATGGGCATACAATTGTGCAAAAAACTCTTGAACAGTTAAAAGTCCGAGTGCCATCATAAAGGTTTGATCGCGGTAATAACCGGCTCTCCAGTCTCCTTTTTGAAATGCCTTAGACATGGCAATTTGTGCAATTTCTTTTCCATCTCCAAAAATTCCGAATTTGGCCTTTCCGGTAAGCACTTCTTTACGGCCGGTTAAACTTGCCTGACGACTAATTTGAGCAATTTTATAATCGTTCAGCACCAGTTGTTTATATTCTTCAAAGCTAAGTTCCACGGCCTTATCCTGCTTGTTTTCGTTCGACATGGTTTTAATTTCTATGTTCGCAAAGATAGGCACGGAAGTTTCAAAAATACTTTTCTCGGATGAAACATCATGAATGTTGTTGGACAAAAGTAAAAGGATGAAGGAAGGATAAAATACCCTGAACTAGGGAAACTGCATCGAACTGACCAATATCAGTAAGGAAAAATATGGTGGGGCATTTCAGCATTTTAATCCCAAATTCCAAAAGAAGCTAAACTTTTGTTGGAATTTCGGTTGAATGGACTTACATTGCCTTGTAGCTTTGAATCTAAGGCATTACTAACATTTCGGCAAATTCTGAAAGTCCATTTGCCTATTTAAATTTCCCTTTAAAATTGACAATAAATTCAGCAATTTTAGAACTATACTCCTTAAATTCGGGTGAGTATTTGTCTATGTTGAGATCATTTTTTATCCACAAACTTAGGGCACCATCCACATAATAGGCCTTTTGATGATCTTCCCTCCTACCCGTTTTAGGATTTATCCAAATTTGTTCTGAGAAAAAAAGTTGACCATCTTTAAAAAACCATTCTACATGTTTATTCAGTCCATTTTGTTTTACATCCACTACAATTAATTGCACCACGCTATCTTTATGGTAAATTAGTTTTTCCGCAATAGAATCCTTGTAATCAACTACTTTTTCAAAATCACTCAGATGCTCCTTGATCCAATTTTTATATTCGGTCATTTTGGAAGGTTGAGCGAGGCAAATACCGGGTAAAAATCCCCAAAAACTGCAAGCGATCAGGAAGAAAAGCCTAACAAACATGGTGCTAAGGTAATTAAAAACCCATCTTGGCAACCACAAAGTAAAGGAAGAGTATCCTAGAAACTAGATCAAAACCGGGGAATTGATAAAAATAATTTGGATGCGGGTACCTTCGCACAGCATTTGAATTTCATCCATAGCCAGGCAAGGCTCAGGTCCGGGCTATCCGTTCCAAGTCCTCGCCCCGATTGGGATCGGGGCTGTGGGCTTTCCACTGCTATCCCTACCCGGAGTGAGGTGCAGGTTCCTAAAGCAGTTGTCCTTACCAAATTAAACCCGGGGTTTCATTCAATTTACGGCCCGTCAATATCATATACCAATAAAACCTACACTTCATTTTCTTGGGTTATTTCCCATTTAGCACCTAACCCTTTTCCTGTTTATTTAAAATATGCTCTAAACCCCATTTTTCCATTTCAACAAAAACCGGTGCCATACTTTTACCTAGTTCTGTTAAAGAGTATTCAACCCTGGGAGGAATTTCCTTAAATTGCTTACGCACAATCAATTTATCCTCTTCTAATTCCTTCAATTGTTCGGTCAAAACCTTTCTTGAAATAGATGGAATCCTGGCTCCAATTTCGCCAAATCTTCTTACATCTGTCCTTAGGCAATACATGATAATCGGCTTCCATTTACCTCCTATAAGTTGAAGAGTGGCCGTAACCGGACAATTAATTTCAATTGATTTTTTTGCTTTAGTTACCATTTTGTTACTGCTAATTTTTTTGTTACCAAAAGGTAACAAGTTTCATATTTAAACCATTATTAGTTACTTTGCGTAACAAAAGTATTAAATAATTTTCAAAACACAAAAAAATGATATTAGTAACAGGCGCAACAGGGCATTTTGGAAATGCAGCCATTGAATTTCTTTTAAAAAAAGGTGTTAATCCCCTTCAGATTTCGGCATTAATTAGAAACGAGGAATCGGCTAATGAATTAAAGTTAAAAGGCATAAAAACCATTATTGGAGATTACGATCATTACGATTCCCTGGTTTCCGCATTTAGTGGGGTTGAAAAATTGCTTTTTGTATCCGGAAATGATATTTCCAGGCGCAGTGAACAGCACAATAATGTTGTTAAGGCAGCCCAAACGGCCGGTGTAAAACATATAGTCTACACCAGTTTTCAAAGAAAAAGCGAAGGTGAAGAATCGCCCTTATGGATGGTAGCACAATCACATATTCAAACTGAAAATTGGTTGAAGGAAAGCGGTAACGATTATACCATTTTGAAAAACAACCTTTATATGGACTTTTTACCCGGCTTTATTGGTGAAACAGTTGCCGAAACCGGAGTTGTTTTTGTACCTGCCGAAGATGGCAAAGTAAGTGCAGTGTTGCGTTCAGAAATGGCAGAAGCTGCGGCTCGTATATTAACAAGCGATGGTCATTCCGGCAAAGAGTATGATTTTTCAAATGCACACGCTGTTACTTATCATGATATGGCAAAAGCTATTTCAGAGGCCATTGGAAAACCAATAAATTACATTTCACCATCTCCGGAAGAATATGGCAAAACATTAAGTAATTATGGTGTACCTTCCGAAGTTATAGGCATTTTCTCAAGCTTTGCAATTGCACAGGCAAAAGGAGAATTGGATGTAGAAAGTTCAGATTTGGAGAAATTACTGGGCAGAAAACCAACTTCTGTAAAAGACTTTTTAATTCAAGTTTACTCTTCCAAACGTTAACTGAGACAATCACTAAAATCAGCTTGCTGCTAATGGGGTAGCCTTCTCCGCATACAAGACTTGCAAGAAGTGAAACAAAATATGGTTATAACTCTTGAAATTGTCTTTGAAAAATGCCATACTTTAAGCTTCCAACATAGGTCCATTCAAAGAATCTTTTAAGGCAGATCAATATGATAAAGGACCTATAAAATACAAGTTTGGCTGACCCCATTCGCAGTAAGAGATTGCCTTTTACATAAATTAGCAAGGCACATAGTCGGGCTATACGTTCCAGGTCCACACCCGAAAGTGCGAGGGTTGTGGGCATACTACTGCTATACCTACCCGAGTTGAGGTGCAGGTAACGGGTGTAGTATATAAACCTTACCCTATTAATTAGCATAACCATTATTATTAGTACTATAGATTACTTGCACCAGGCAAGGAAAAAAACAAGATTAATTTAACTAATTTAGTTATGATATGTCGTATTTTTTTTCACATAGCTCACCAAAAATGAAGAAAATTAGGAAACATAGCCTAAATTAACTTACCCTTTATTAAAAAATAGCTCATATTTGCATAATGACTGTTGGATTTAGGAGATTTTGAGGGAATTAAGGGGTAGTTATGCCTCATGCTAAAAAGCGACACTGCTCAACAAGATTGAAATGATAGCAAAAATAAACCTAAATAATGTAGCGAGCTACAAAGGTCTGACATCTTTGGAAACCGACAAAAAGGTAAACCTTATTTACGGTTTAAACGGCACAGGTAAAAGTACCTTATCAAATTATTTACATAACCAAACAGACGAGAAGTATAAAAGTTGTTCAGTTGAGGGATTAGACCAAAACCACGAAATACTTGTTTACAACCAAACATTCATTCAAGAAACCTTTTTTGAGGCAGAAAACTTAAAAGGCATTTTTACACTTTCAAAAGAGAACAAAGAAGCGGAAACAAAAATTTCTAATGCTCAAAAAGAAATTAAAAAACTTGAAAGCGAGAATGAAGCAAAAGGCAAAGAACTTGAAACAGAAAAAATATCCATAAATCAAAAACAAGAATCTGCCAAAAATGCAGTTTGGAAAATTAAAACTGATTATAGCGGTGGCGACAGAGTTCTTGAATTTTGTTTAGACGGTTACAAAGGTTCAAAAGACAATTTGTTTAATCACATTGTTGGTTTAGTTAAACCAACAGCAAAACCGTCAAAAAGTATTGATGATTTAAAAAATGATTTACAATCTATTTCTGGCGACAACGCTCAAAAATATTCTTTTTTATCAGATATTACTTTTACTTCGCAAAGTGTAGAAATTGAAACATTGTTTAACAAATAAATTGTAGGAAATGAAAACA